>CAZSUE010000667.1:0-2370 GCA_964609045.1 uncultured archaeon
ATGTGGGGCTCGGGAAACTTGCCACGGCGGCGAGCGAGCACCGCGACGCGATCGAGCATTTTCGGAACGCACTTCAGGGCGACCCCGATCATGTCGAGGCGCATTTCCAGCTCGCACGGTCGTTTTTCGAGGTCTACGAGTTCAAGGCTGCGATCACCGAGCTCAATAAAACGGTGGCGCTGGACCCGCACCATGCCGAGGCGAGATCGTTACTCGAATCGATGCGCTTCTGATGCCGACGGATATCTTTGGTGATCGCGCAAATCACGGGCACGGCTCGTTTTTCGGGCGAAAGTCCGGATCCGACACGGCGATGACGACGCCGGATCTTTTATGGCAAGAAAGGACCAGGATTGGAATAATGCTTTTAAGCCCGGTGCCTATTATCTAGTGCTCCGATCACAGACCGGATGGTACGGGATTGACTCAAGCCAAAGAGAAAGAGAAAGAGAAGCTCATCGCGAAGATCCAGCTCGAATACGCAACCGAAGACGGCCTAGGAGAGGAATTACCGTCACACCTGGACTGGGATTTCGGTCTCCTCTATCTCACCAATAAAGGGCTATGGTTCGTCAATCGCAAACAGGAACGGCTCCAGATCCCGTTTGGCGAGGTGCGCGATTTCGGCGAGTTGCGTGAGGCGGAAGGCGGGCGCACGAAGTTCAGCTCGATACTGAACGCCACCCATATGCTGGTGATCACCTATCGAAGTGAGACGGACGGATCGGCGGTGATGGTGGTCGCTGCGGCACAAGATGTGCTGGCGGCGCTGAGATCGCAGCTGCAGGTGCGCGCACCGAAGCGCGAGAAGAGCGCGGAGCAAGACCGCGATCTCGAGCTGAACAAGAAGATCTCGGTGCTCCTCTATCTCGGTGTGAAGGACGACGAGGCATTGAAGTATATGCTCGGCGTCTCGCGTCGGGAACTGGTGAGTCTCGTGATCGCCCGGAGCAGGTTCCTCAAATAAATATCCTCAAACAGATCTGAACGGTGTCAGATCGGGGTTGCCACTACAACCTATAACTCACAACTTACAACCTATAACTCACAACCTATAATCCACCTACAAATTATAAATATTATAACCTATAACTTACAACGGCAGACCGATTAATACGTTACGAACGACGACCCACGACATACGACATACGACATACGACATAGGATATACGATAGGATGCGGGGACGAGCCATGTGTCATCGTCGAAGGTGTGTGCCATGAATAGGAAGCAACTGCGCTTTTTCGAACGCCAGTGTGCAGTCTCTGATCTTGTCAGTATCGTGCTCCTCGTAGCCATCACGATCGTAGTGCTTGGGATCGTTTTCATCTGGGTCATCGATGTGCTCCCGCAGACCAGTACCGAACCCGACATCCCCGAAGTCGTTTTCTCCACTTATAATAGCGACGAACCGCTTCGCAGTTGGAACCGCTCCGACGAGATCGTGCGCGTGATGGTCGTTTCCGGTAGCATTCGCCTCTCACGGATACGGGTGGACCTCTCACCCAACCAAACGACCTACGAGGAGTATCATGGGCTGGAAACCTCCTATCTCGACGATCAGGGGGTGGCATACCTCTGGGAGCCGGGTGAGACGCTCTCTGTGCGTGAACCGGGGCGGAATTGGAACAGCTCGAAATGCTATCTCAAGATCACGCATCTCACCACGGGGACGGTGATCTATCGTACCGCAGTCGAGCTCGAATCGGTGCATTACGATGATACGGGGCCATATGTGAAGGAGACCGCGATCCACTGTGCTGGCGAATGCCCGGTGATCAACGAGACCATCGATATCGTCGCATGGGTCTACGACCTCCCGGAGGGGGTGAACCGCGGGGTGGCGTCGGTCACACTGAACGCCACGGCGCTCAATGAGAGCGCGCCGGATACGGGGCTGATGCTGACGCGAGATAGCGGGAGTTCCGGTGGTGGTGATTGGAACGGCAACGGTCGCGCCGATGCGGATGTCTGGGGTGTGACGGTGCGGGTCGACGCGCCGCCGCTGGGGACGCAGACGGTATGGGTGGAGTTCCAGCTGGAGGACCACGGCGGCAATGTGGGCAGCTACGAACTGGGCATCTGTCTCAGCCAGCCTCGGCAGTAGGCGATCGGGACCGATTTGTGGGACGGAGCCGAACGCAATGGGCCGAAATGATGAAAACTATTTATAGCGTCCTGACGATACTGCATCTCCGAGGGGTCAGATGCACAATTCGATTACGAAGATCTTCGATTACAAGACATATGGTACAGTCTTGGGTGTCGGCGTCTCCGCCAACGGTGAAGTGATCGTGGCATCATCAAGAGATAACTATGTCTATTGTCTCAACCGCGATGGCAAGTTGAACTGGCGCACGTCGCTCGGCAA
>CAZSUE010000667.1:2380-3222 GCA_964609045.1 uncultured archaeon
ATCGCCTCCGGGATCAGTCTCTCGCCGGACGGGAACATCATTCTCGCCAGTAGTTTCGACGGGTTCCTCTACAGCTTCGAGAAATCGGGGAAGGAACGCTGGCAGTTCCGGGTGGGGGATAAGGTCTGGAGCGCCTCGGTTTCACGCTACGGGAAAGTGATGTGTGGCTCGAGCATGGATAAGATCCTCTGCATCGACTTCGACGGGAACCTCCTCTGGTCGTTCACGGTCTCCGGGCAGGTATTCAAATCGGCGGTATCGAACAATGGCGATCGTATCGTCGCCGGATCGGACGATCGGAAGGTCTATTGTTTCTCCAAGAGCGGGAAGGTGCTATGGCGCGCGGACACGAAAGGGGCGGTCCGGTCGGTCTCGATCACGGCGGAGGGTGAATATGTGGCGGTCGGCTCCGGCGATCGCTTCGTCTATTTTTTCGACGAGAAGGGGAAGAAGGTCTGGGACTATAATACCCGTGTGGGCTCACGTGCCATTGCGATGAGTTCGAAGGGCGACCTCGTGGCGTTCATCGGGAACAATAATGTCCTCTACTGCCATAATAAGCGCGGGAAATTCGTCTGGCAGGAGCGGCTCGATTCCGATGCGTTCGATCTCGCGTTCTCCGCCAACGATAATTGGCTCGTGGTCGGGAACGGCGAATACATCGAGATGTATAAGGTCTAGTGAAGCCACTGCGGTTAGCGGGGTGCGGGGAGCGGTTAGCGTGGTGCGGGGTGCGGTTAGCGGTGTGCGGTGTGCGGTGTGCGGTTAGCGGTGTGCGGGGAGCGGTTAGCGGTTAGCGGTGTGCGGGGAGCGGTGTGCGGTTAGCGGTGTGCGGGGAGCGG
>CAZSUE010000668.1:0-3208 GCA_964609045.1 uncultured archaeon
AGAGGTGGGGAGGAGGAGGAGGAGGATAAGGAGGGCGACTATGAGGAGTGGGAGGGGCGAGCCGGTGAGCTGTCGCGGTTCCGATCGCGGTCCAGTGCGATATCGATGTGGAGCGAGGGGGGATCGGGCAGCCATGTGTACACCATCGAGTGCCCGTCTCTATAGATGTAATAACGGGGTAGCGCGACGGGCTGGATGGGTATGGATCGAGCCGGCGATATTTGGCCTTTTGGGCTCCGGATATGTGGGGTTGGAAATATTTTATTACAGCGCTTCTACGGAAATATTATGAGCCGCTATTGCGGTTGGCTTCTTGCATGAGCGGTTCGACCCGACGTGGGCGCCGCCCGCTGCATGCGGAAGATGGCTGGTGAAAATATGGATGCAGATATGGAGCGTGCTGAGTACTGGCTTCTCGATGTTGCGATCCAAGGTTTGATCCCGATCGGGATGATCGCGACGCGATCGGATGTGGAAACCCATCTGCTGCGCGAGCATCATGGGTTGAACATGCGCGAATTGACGCGGCTGATGATGCGCCTCTTCGATCGAGGCGACCTCCTCGCACTGAGAAGCAACGAGGATGAGCCGTTCACGCCCGACCGGGAGGAGGTGCGTCAGAATTTGAACCGCGGGTGGAGTATCGAGTTCTTTTGGTTCGCGACCTTCTTCGGGCTGACGGAAGCGGGCGGCGCGCGGTGGGAGGCGCTCTCCGACCCGGATTGGAGTTGCTTCGTCGACGCGTCGTTCATCGTCGACCCGCAGGTCTGCGAGATCGCGACGATGGAGAAGGAACTTGCCGAGGAGATATTGGAGCGGTGCCATTACGACGCTGGGACGCTCGAGGAGGAAGTGCTCGAGCCGTGGGCTCCGACCTATTGGAAAGAGCTTCCGCGGGGCTATAGACTCATGTTCGCGTATGAGGAGCCGATCCCGGATATCCCCGAGGAGGACGAGTGGTATACTCCGTTCTATTCGTTTGAATTACCTTACGAATCCGGCGGAGACGAGGAATCTGACGAACCCGAGGCGTCCGACGAAAATGACAGTGCGTGATCGTGATCGTTATAGCTATCGTTATCGTGTGTGGATCGACGCCGTTCATTGCATTGCATTGCATTCGGTGGGGGTACGGCCGCGCCGCTCCACCATAAACCTTTTTCGGCCAAAGACTAAATAGTAGAACGCATGGGTCGCATGCGCGAATTACTTAGTGTTTTGTATAGGTCTTGACGCCACCGCAGTTGCATTGCATTGCATTTACACATATCGGTTTGTGTTTATTGAACACATCACCTTTCGACGACCTCGGCGCTGGTGGGCATTTTTGAGAGCAGTGTCCGCACGCCGCAGCTCGGGCATTGGAGCTGTTGCGGAAAATCGTCGCTCGAGAAGCGGATGGGCGCGTTACAGCGCGGGCAGCCGATCTCGTAGACGAGCGTACGCGTGGGCCTGCCGCCGAACTCCTCGGCGTCGAGCATCGCAATGGGCGCGCGTTTGAGGACGAGCGTTTCGTTGCAGCGCTCGCAATATGTGCGGAGCGGGTATTGTGCGGGCTCCGACGGCACTTCCACCGGCGCAGTGCAATGCGGGCAGGGGATGAACGCGATCCCTTCGCGGTCTTTCTCGGGAGGAGCGGTATCGGTCCCCCGTGGCCAGCGTCGGATATATTCGGGGAACGCGGATTTATCGCGGGTTCCCACCGCCTCCTCGATGGCCTCATAATCCTCTAGATCGCGCTCGACGATGAAGGGGCCCACATAGCTGCAATCCTTACAGGTATATTTATAGCCGGTGAGGAAACCGCCTTCATAATAGAGCTCCGCGCCGCCGCATTGCGGGCAGACGTTGATGGTCTCGCTCCCCATACCGCGGTCGCTCTCCTCCATGGCGGCATCGATCTTCTTGTCGATCTCGTCAGCGGGCGGGAGATCGCCGTGCGCTTCGCAAAGCATCTTGATCGTCCGGAGCATGCGCGGATCGGCGGTCAGCTTCAGCTCGCCCTCACCACCGTCGAGTTCGAGCACCAGTGCGTGGTGACGGAGGAGGTAATAGAGCGCGGCGAGCGCGACGCCGACGACGAAGAGGGCGGGGATGAGTGCGCCGAGCCAGATGACCTCCTCGAAGAGCGACGAGGTCGGTGCGACGCATTTGAGCGGGGGCCGCTCTCGCCATTCTTTCTCTTCGTCGATATAAAGCGCCTCGTCGTCGTTGGCCGCATCGAACAGTTCGAGAGCGTCGTCGACGCCTTCGAGCGTGCTCGCTTCGTAATCGAGGAGGTTGCGCGAATTGGAACTCGCGTTGGGCGCTGCGTTGCGTTCCAAGCCGGGCTCCCATGCGCTGAGCGCGCCGGTCTGGAGCATGAGCCCGCTGCTGTAAAATGTCGTAACCGCTTCGCCGGTGGTGCTGGCACCGATGCTGAGCGTGCCAATGGGCGGCGTCGTCGCGGTGGTATAGGAGATCGCGTAGCGCTTCCAATCGATCTCGAGCTCGATCGTCTCCCCGATCGTGAGGAAGGACCCGTCGCTCTCGAGGAAGAGCTTCACCGCTTCACCGCCGACATCGCCGCGGAGATGAGCGGAGAAGGTGTAGGTGGTGTTCCCACGCGGTTCGACGCCGGTGTCGTGGACCCACCCGCCGGGCTCCGGCGAGGAGCCGGTGATCGATAGGAGGATCATGGCGAAGAAGAGGATGATGAGCATCACCCCGATCTTGAGGTAGCGCTCCGAAAGCCGCGGCTCGCGCTTGCGGCTGGTGCCGGTGATCCGTCGGAGGGGTAGCGTTCGCGGCTCGCGCCCCTCGTCGGAGCGGAGCGGTGTGAGTTCGAACGCGCGTGTAGACTCGTCGAAGCTGAGCTGCGCATCGTATTCATTATCGGCGCGGACGATGGAAGTTCGTTGTGGTTCCGAAGCCAGGAGAGCACCTCGTTAGGGGAGTGGACTGGGGGTTAGGGTTTAGGGTTTAGGGAGTGGGGCCGCCCCCCGCCGCGCTGCGGTTGGCGGCGTGCGCGGAGCGGAGCTTTCGTTGGATAGCCCGTGAAGTATGATACGGTGGGAGGGATAGAAAAGCGTTCCGAATGCTGCTGGGAGTTGAGTTGCACTGGATGTCCCCATCCAATCCAATCCAATTCAATCCAGCCCGATTGCGTTTCTGCATAGGACGAGGTTGTATAAGTGGGTATCACCGATGCACAGTACCACACGATCGG
>CAZSUE010000669.1:0-3202 GCA_964609045.1 uncultured archaeon
TGGTAACTGGTCATACCTGAAGAACCATAAAAAGGAAAAATACGCCAATTATCACCACCGGTTATCAGCAATACGATCTTGCCAAGACGGAATACAATGTCGAGCATTCGAATGTGATCACCGGTCTCGAGCTGGAACGGATGCTCTCCTCGGACGGACCCACCGGCGGTCATATCAAGCGCCCCAGCGACGCGAAAACGCCCGAGAGCATCACCTTTGTCCAGTGCGCCGGATCGCGCGACGAGAACCATATGCGGTACTGCTCCAAGATCTGTTGTATGTACACGACGAAGAATGCGGGGCTGATCAAGAACGAGTACCCGGACATGGAGATCAATATCTGTTACATCGATTACCGCGCTGCCGGTCGCGATTACGAGGAGTATTACAAACGCCTCCGGAACATGGGCATCAATATGATCCGCGGCCGTCCCAGCGAGATCCTCGATGGCGAGGATGATTCGCTGGTGATGGATATCTTCGATCAGGATACTCGAAAGCTGATCCAGGTCGAGAGCGATCTCGTTGTACTCGCCACCGCGCTCGTTCCCTCAGAAGGG
The DNA here is from genome assembly GCA_964609045.1 of uncultured archaeon. Classification (GTDB taxonomy): domain Archaea; phylum Thermoplasmatota; class Penumbrarchaeia; order CAZSUE01; family CAZSUE01; genus CAZSUE01. The sequence goes on from CAZSUE010000669.1 coordinate 561, forward strand.
ACGAAGGACATGACGGAGGTGCTCCATCTCGTGTACGGCCCGGACGAGTTCCTCAAGCCGCTGCATGTGAAGATCGGGCCGGTGGATACCGCCACACCGGGCATCTACCTCGCCGGGACCGCCATGGGACCGAAACCGATCCAGGAGTGTATCACCGATGCGGGCGCGGCGGCGTCGCGCGTCGCGACATTCCTCCGCAACGAGACGGAGATCATCGATCTCGTCACCGCCACCATCGATCCCGATGTTTGTATCCAGTGTGGCGAGTGTGCGGAGAACTGTGTCTACGATGCCATCGATACTTCCGGCGAGTTCTACGAGGTCATCGACGTCGCATGCCAGAGCTGTGGGAAATGCGCTGCGATCTGTCCGACGAACGCCATCGACCTGCGCATGTTTCTAGACGACCAGATCGAGGCGCATGTGGACGGCATCCTCGCATCGGACCCCGACTCGATCATCGCGCTCGTCTGTACGCAGTGCGGGTACAACGCGTCGGATATTGCCGGCACTGCGCGGATGAAGTATCCGGACCGCGTCAAGATCATCAAGCTGCCCTGTACCGCGCGTGTGTCGGTCAACGCCATGCTCTACCCGTTCATCAAGGGCGCGCACGGCGTCATGGTGGTCGGATGCTACGAAGGCCAGTGCCATTATATCGACGGTAATATCGACGCAAAGGAGCGCGCGAAGCTCGCCAAGCAGGCGCTCGATCTCATGGGCGTCGGCGGGTATCGGCTCGAATTCTTCAATATGTCCAGTGCGGAAGGCGACCGTTTCAGATGGGCGGCGACCGAGATGGATAAGCGTATCCCGCAGGCGCAACCAAAGGCGGGGAGCTGAGCGGTGAGAGAAAGAGAGGAGGGAGAAACCATGGCAGATCTACAAACACAATCACGATCCGATGATCCATCACAGCCCGAGGAGACCGACACCGCGTCCGAGGCGGATACAAAGACCGCCGCATCGGCGGCGGTGGTATGCACCGTGCCGGAAGGCGAAGGGGCCGAATTTATCGATTGCACCACCTGTATGCTCTGTGCAGATAGATGTCCCGGCGAACTGTCCCTCGATTATATCATGCCGCGTCTCCGCTATATCAACGAACCGCGCGGCGCACATCGCGGGATGTTCCAGACGCTCATGCGGATGATGACCTTTGCGGATATGAACGAGTGGATGGTCGATGTCGACGCGGACGACGCGAACGAGACCTACGCGTTCTTCCCCGGCTGTGCACCGATCTTCGATGTCCTTCTCCGGCGCGATTCGAACTATTCCGGTGCATCGCACGCAGCGATGAAGGTACTCAACAAGATGGGTGTCGAACCAAAACTATTCTACGGCTGTTGCGGGCACGACCTCTACTACGCAGGGAAGCTCGACGATTTCGAGGCGGTGAAGACGCGGCTCAAGACACGGTTGGAAGACTACCCCGGCACCATCATCGTCAACTGCGCGGAATGCTATCATATGCTTCGGAACCATTACGATGTGGATGTGAAACCGTTCTCCGAGTTCGTCGTGGAGCATTGGGACGAGCTTGGACTGGACGAGCTTGGACTGGACGAGCTGGACGAGGAGGAGCTGGCTTCCAAGAAAGAGGAGCTGAGCTTCACCTACCACGACCCCTGCCGATACGGACGCCACAACGATCTCTACGATCCGCCGCGGGAGATACTCTCACGGCTCGGCGTGATGAAAGAGATGGAGAACACGCGCGAGGACGCCACATGTTGCTCGGTCTCGAGCTGGCTGAACTGTAATAAGGACGCGAAACAGATCCGCGAGGATCGGATGCGCGAGGGCCAAAAGACCGGTGCGGACTATCTCGTCGTCGGCTGCGAGAAATGCCGTATGCATTTCGATTGCCTCTATTGCGAGGAGAACTACGACCCGGAGGACGAAGCGTCAGTTCCGCAGATGGAGATGCTCGATCTTTCCGAGGTCATCGGCTGGCTCGCGGGTGTGTACGACCCGTTCTCAGAGACAAAGAGCTACGAGATCCGGCCGGCGGAGGATATGCCGCTGCCCGCGCTGCCGGAGCTGCCGCCGGCGGACCCGGAGCGCTATATCGACGAGGACCTCCTCGATCATGCGTTCCGTTGCACCACCTGTGGCCTCTGCACGGAGATCTGTCCCTCGTCGCACCCGACGAAGGCGCGGCTCGAGGCGTTCCGTCGCGAGCTCGTCAAGCTCGGGAAGGGGCCGGCGAAGCACCATGCGATCTACGAGAACCTCAAGGCCACGGGCAATGTGTTCAAGGAGGATACGGTGGTGACGAAGGGCGACCCGGACGCCGAGGTCATCTATTTCCCCGGTTGTGTGGCGAAGTACCGTATGGGCCATCTCATCGATTCGTCCACCGCCATCCTCGACGCGCTCGGCGTGGACTACACCATCCCCGAGGACATCGTCTGTTGCGGATCGGTGCTCTATCGTACCGGCCACGACCCGTCGTTCCTCGTGGAGAAGAACACCGAGCTGATGAAGGACAAGACCGTCGTGGTCAGCTGTGCGGGGTGCTATTCCACCTTCAAGCACGATTACGAAGGGATCGATGTCTACCATCTCTCCGAGTTCGTCGCCGGGCGTGTCGACGACCTCGAGCTGCATGGCCTTGTCGGGCTCGCCGTGCCGTT
>CAZSUE010000670.1:0-3201 GCA_964609045.1 uncultured archaeon
TATCCCGGCCAGGGCTATCATCGCTACGAGTCCGCCGGCGCGCGGTGGGTCAAGAATACCTGGGAGCTGACGGTGGTGGGTTCCAGCGGTGGGAACAGTAGTGACGCTACGGAGGTGTGAGTTTGAGCGGGGCCACCGAGAAGAAGAAGAAGGAGCGGGTGGAAAGTGCCCATGGGACTGGAGGTCAGCGTGTGCCCACCGACCCGTCTGGTACGGGTACGGGTACGGGTATGGGTATGGGTACGGGCACCGGCAATCGCCATTTTTTTACCACGCGCGACCTCGTGATCATCGCCATCCTCGCCGCGCTCGGCGGTGCGCTCTCCACCTATATCGGCTATCTCGGCAATTTGATCAACCGTATGCTCGGCGTCCCGTTCGGCGCGGGGCAGTTCATGGCGGGGCTTCATATTATCTGGATCCTTCTCGCGATCGGACTTACGCGCAAAAGGGGCGCGGGGACGATCACCGGCGTCGTCAAAGGGCTCGTCGAGTTCTTTATGGGATCCACCCACGGGGTCGTGGTGGTGATCGTGTGCGCAATCCAGGGTGCGGTGGCCGACGGTGTCCTGTTCTCCGATCGCGTGAAAGCGGAGCGAAAGGTCGTCCCTTACGCCATCGCCGGCGGGCTCTCGGCCATGACCAATGTGCTCGTGTTCCAGACCTTCTATTTCGCCGGTGTGCCCTGGTTGCTCATCGCCGTCCTCTGCATGCTAGCGGCGGGCTCGGGCATCATCTTCGGTGGGTGGCTGCCGCTCCAGATCATGCGCTCGCTCGATCTCGCCGGTATCACGCACTGGCACTGGCACAGGCATCACGGTGGCGAAGCGGGGGGCGCCGGGCGAGCGATGCCGCGGGGGGGATGGCCAGCGCTGGTCAGCGGCGACGAGGGACGCAAAAGCAAGGGGATCGTCTATACCAGTGTCATCGTCACCATCGCGTTTTTCGCCGCGTTCACCATGGGCGCGGTCTACTACTTTTCAGAGGTCTATGTCCCGCCGTTGAAGGAGGGCGTCGAGGTCACCGGCGCCGTGGATGAGCCCTATACCTTCGTCTACGCCGATCACCGCGATGAAGAGGTGACCGTCCGCGCCGAACTGATCGGGTCGGTCACTCATCTCCCGCCGCAGAACTATACCGGCATCCCGGTCGGAGACATCCTCCGCCGCGCGCATCCGAAACCCAGGGCAACGAAACTGGTGGTGGTGGCAAAGGACGGCTATCGCGCGAACTTCGACCTTTTTGTTGCGCTGAACGATACCGAACTGTTATTATCCCAAGAGGAGGGCGGCTCGTACCGGCTGGTGGCGGCGAACTATGACGGAGCGTACTGGATCAAAGAGTGTTATAAACTCGAGGTCCAATGACGGTCGGTTCCCATGCTTGCGGTGCGCGACCTGACGATACGGTATATGACCCGTCCCTCACCGGCGGTGCGCGCGGTGTCGTTTTCGCTCGACCCGCGCGAGTTCGTCCTCCTCGCCGGAGCCAGTGCTTCTGGCAAATCGACGCTGATGCAAGCGATCTGTGGTTTCCTCCCGCACATCATCCCGGCAGAGGTCAGCGGGCGGGTGGATATCGACGGCGAGACCGACGCCGACCCCACCCGCATCTCACAAGCGGTGGCCATGGTCCAGCAGGACCCGGAAGCGCAGTTCTGTACGGAGACGGTGGAGGAGGAGATCGCGTTCGGGCCGGAGAACTTCTGCCTCCCCCGCGACGAGATCTTCCGCAGGATCGACGAGGCGCTCGCGAGCGTGAACGCCGCCGCGTTGCGGCACCGAAAACTGAGCACGCTCTCCGGCGGCGAGAAACAGAAGGTCGCCATCGCCGCCATGCTCACGGTCCAGCCGCAGGTTCTCATTCTCGACGAGCCCACTGCGAACCTCGACCCTGTCTCGGTCGCCGAGGTGCTCGAGGCGGTGGCGGCGCTCCGGTGCCGTGACCCGGACCTCACCCTCGTCGTCGTCGAGCACCGCATCCACCGTTTCGAACCGCTGGCCACGCGGCTGATGGTGATGGAGGACGGTGAGCTCGTCGCCGACGCACCGCGCGGCAGCGGGCGCTACGAGCACTACGCAACGGACTTGATGCGCCCGCCGGCCTATCCCCGGTTCGAACGGCCGCGAACGCGATCGGGAACCGCCGAAGGTAGTGGTGCAAGCCACTCTGCAGCGGCCATCGCAGTGGACGCTCTCAGCTACACCATCGATGACGCGACGATCCTCGACGAGATCAGCTTTACCCTCCCCTATCGCGCGGTTGCGGCGCTCATGGGGCGCAACGGCGCGGGCAAGACGACATTATTGCGGCACCTCGCCGGGCTGGAGCAGATCCAGCACGGTTCGGTGCATATCGGAACACGGACGCTCTCACCGCGCAACCGCGTGCCGGCGTACGAGATCGGCGCGGAGCTTGGGCTCGTGTTCCAGAACCCGAACCACCAGCTCTTCGAGCACACCATCGAAAAGGAGTGTCTCTTCGGGCCGCAAAACTTCGGAACCGATCTCGACGATGCACGGGCAGAACTGGAACGCTTCTGCGCCAGGGAGGATGTGGCAAAGGGGTTGCATCCGCACGCGCTCAGCTTCGGTCAGAAGCGGCGCCTCAATATCACCGCCGCGTCGGTCCATCGACCACGATTCCTGCTCCTCGACGAGCCGTTCGCAGGCCAGGACCGGTGGAACGCGGCGGCCATCGCGCGCCTCATCCGACGCTATCAACGCCGTGGATGTACCACTATCGTGGTAAGCCACGACCCGACCTTCGTCGCTGCGGCCTGTACGCATTGTGTGATCCTCCATGAGGGACGGGTGGTGGATACGGGCCCGCCGCGGCGGGTCCTTGCGAAGGATACCGTGCAAGGGCTCCTTCTCCCCGAGAACGACCCTGCAAGAGGACCGCCGACGGAGTGAGTGGTGAGTGGATGGCGGCGCGAACGATCGAACGATCGAACGATACGGTCGGAAGAAGTGGCCGGAAAGGCGGTGCAGAAGCGGCGATCAACCCGGTGACGAAGCTTGCCATACTCTTTTTTCTGGCAGTGTTCGTGCTCTTCATCGATTCCGCGCTCATCATGATCGCGTTCTTCGTCACGGTGCTTGTTGCAAAGTTCGTCTGGCGTGCGCGCGCACTCCTCACCCGCGGCGTGATCGGGTTCGGGGTCGTGATCTTTTTCGCACAAGTCCTTTTCGTCCACGA
>CAZSUE010000671.1:0-3194 GCA_964609045.1 uncultured archaeon
GACACGCCGCGGGCGGAGCGCACGCGCCAATCGCGAGATCCGCCGGATATCCTGATCACGACGCCGGAGACCTTTCAGATCATGTTCACGGGCAAGCGCCTCCGCGAGGCGCTGCTCCATACGCGCTGGATCGTGCTCGACGAGATACACGAGCTCGCCGCGGACGAGCGCGGCGCGCAGCTTTCCATCGCCATGGAACGACTCGAGGGCGAGCGTTCACGCCTCGGCCGCGCGCCGGTGCAGCGCATCGGGCTCTCTGCCACCGTGGGCGACCGCCACGAGATCGCAGGCTTCCTCGGCGGGGTGGGCCGTGATGTGGAGGTCGTGAACGCAACCGCGGCCAAGAGTATGGCGCTGGAGGTGGAGTGCCCGGTCCCGATCAAAGACGATTCCGCGCTCCGCTCCACGATCCGCTCGACGCAACGCGCGGCGGCGAACCTGCGCCGGTGTCGGACACTGATCGAGGACCATACCGCCACGCTCCTCTTCGTCAATACGCGTGATATGGCCGAGGCGCTGACCACGCGGTTCCACATGTGGGACGAGGACCTCGCCATCGGCGTGCATCACGGGTCGCTGTCGAAAACGGTGCGCGTGGAGGCCGAAGAGCAGTTCAAGAGTGGTGAGCTTCGCGCGCTGATCTGTACCTCGTCGCTGGAGCTGGGGATCGATATCGGGCGTGCGGATTATACGATCCAGTATAACTCGCCGCGGCAGGTGGCGCGGTTGATCCAGCGTGCGGGCCGCGCGGGACATCGCATCGGTGAGGTCTCGGAGGGGTTCGTGGTCGCCAGCGACGCGGACGATATTGCAGAAAGCTGCGTTATCGCCCGGCGATCGCTCGCACAAGAGCTCGAATCGTTCCAAATCAGGCAGGACCCGCTCGCAGTCCTCGCGAACCAGCTCATCAGCTGGACGATGTACGCGCGCAAGAACGATGTGCGGTCGGTGTACGAGGATGTGCGTCGCGCGTACCCGTTCCGCTCGCTCTCCTACGATAGGTTCACGGCGCTCCTCGAGGAACTGGCCGCAAACTGGGTGATATGGTACGACGCGGAGGAGGAGGTCTATGGGAAGAAGAAGCGCTCGATGTACTATTTCTTCGATAATATCTCGATGATCCCGGACGAGATCAGCTATCGTGTGGTCGATATCAGCACGCGGAAGAACATCGGGCTCCTCGACGAGCGGTTCGTCACCGGCTCGCTCGAACCGTATGCGAAATTCATCATGCGCGGCCGGTTCTGGCGCGCCGTGGAGATCAAGAGCGAGGAGGTGCTGGTGGAGCCGGTGAAAGATGTGGGCGCGCTCCCCGGCTGGATCGGCGAGGAGCTGCCGGTGCCGTTCGAGGTGGCGCAGGAGGTCGGTGCGCTGCGCCAACGGCTCCTGCCGCTGGCAGAACGGGCATTGGCAAAAAGAAGCGAAGCCGGACCAGAACCCGCGCCGCCGAGCACCGATACCACCGTCGCCCACAGTGCCGACGATGGCGATGACGCTATCGATGCAGAGGACAGTATCTGGGACCGACCGCTGCCGGCGGCGCTAAAAGGGGCGCTGCGAAAGATCGCCGAAGAGTACGCCACCGATCTCGCCACGCTCCGCCCTCTCTTCGATATGATCGTCAAGCAGCGCCAGGAGGATCGGCCGGTGCCCACCGATTCGGTGATCACCATCGAACGGCATCGGAATGCGGCCGTGGTCAACGCATGCTTCGGATCCAAGACGAACGAGACGCTGGCGCGGCTCCTCTCCGCGCTCCTCGCCGCGCGGTTCGGTGCCAGCGTCGGGATATCCGTCGACCCCTATCGGGTGATGCTCGAACTGCCCGGCGCGGTGAAGCCAAAGACGCTGCGCACGATGCTGCTTAAGATCACGCCGGACGATGTGGAAGGGCTCCTCCGGGTCGTGCTCAAGAATTCGTCGTACCTGCGGTACCAGCTCATCCAGGTGGCGCGGAAGTTCGGCGCGCTCAAGAAGGAGTGGGACCCGCAGACGATCAGTGTGAAATATCTCGTGAAGGTGTTCGAGGGGACGCTCATCTTCGAGGAAGCGGTCGATAAGGTGCTCTGGGAGCGGATGGATGTCGAACGCGGTGCGGCGGTGCTTGCGGCGATCGATCGCGGTGAGATCGACATCGAGCTGAGCGGGATGAGCACCATCGGTGCGGCGGGGCTCGAGGTGCGGCGCGAGTTGATGGCACCCACGCGCGCCGATCGGTCTATCCTGCTGGCGATGAAGAAGCGGCTCGATGCGAAGGAGGTCGAGATGGTCTGCCTCAATTGCATGCGGACGCGCACCACCACGGTGGGTGCGTTCGGGCGTCGGAAGCGGCGAAAGTGTGCGAGCTGTGGTGGGCGGCTGCTCGCCGCGTTGCAAGGGTACGACCGGCGCCTCCTCAAATTATTGCGGCGTATGAAACGCGGTAATGTGGAGCTGGACGCCGAGGAGAAGAAGCGGGTGAAGACGGTCTACAAGAACGCGGATCTGGTGCTGAATTACGGGTATCGTGCGGTGCTCGCCCTCGCCGGGCGCGGGGTCGGGCCGCAGACGGCGGGTCGCCTCCTCATGCACTACCACGAGGACGAGATCGATTTCCTGCGCGATATCCTCGATGCGGAGATCAACTACGCCCGGACGAAGCGGTTCTGGGACTGAGCGTTCCGCCGCGCTGCTCCAGCGTGGCGGGGCGTGGTGTGCCGGGGCGGAGGGGACCAGGTGGGGCTGACGGGGCGGACGGGGCTGACGGGGCTGACTGACAACCCATTTCGTTGCGGTGCCAGTTATCCTAATATTTAGAATTTCTGGGCAAAATATATAGCTTAGTCTGCCCCCAGCCTAACTTTCGGTCAGCCCCGGACAGGGCGTGGATGCGATGCGCTATGCGTTATGCACATTGTGGTATGCAGTGCGCAGTATGCAGCATACAGTACGCAATATGCAGTACCCGACATTTTCTCCATGCCCCATTCGACTCGATTCGAACGCGTTCGTACGACGAACTCGATATGCCTCTGAGAATGTACCCCGGTCGCGCATGCATTGCATCACAGGGCCGCGCTGCTGAAACATCTCGGGACGCGAGGATCATGTCATGGGCCAGCACTTTTAGCGTTGCGTCGGCAACGGTGGGCTGCTGAAACATCTCGGGACGCGAGAACTGTGGACCAGTGCCTCCCGCTCGGCGTCAGCGTCGG
>CAZSUE010000672.1:0-3194 GCA_964609045.1 uncultured archaeon
ATGACCGAAACACCTTCCAGGCCCCATGCCTCGCCGCCGACGGTGAGCCGGATCGTCTCCTCGACGGAGCCGGTGTTGCGTACTTTCAGATAGTAGAGTGTAGGGCGGTTCTGTGTGACATAATGGTGCGGGTCGTTACAATCGATGCTCACGCCGTAGCTCGGTGCCTCACGCACCGTCGTATAGGTCGAGACGCGGTCCCAGAGCGCGGGATCGTCCGTATCCGTGTTTGTCGCGTTAGGCGTGATATAATCGACGATCTTGCCGGTGACATTGATCTCGTAGGTACCCGAGGGGTACACGACCCGGACGAGGAGGAATATCCAGGTTTGTTGGCCGGGTTCGAGCCGCAGCTTGAGCGCGGTGTCGATCAGATCGGTGGCGCCGGCGAGCTCTTCCGCGGTGGCGGTGGGTGCATTGGTGGGTGCGTCGGTGGTAGAAGTGCTCGTTGCGTCGTCGTCATCGGGGGCGACGACATCCTCGAGATAGTAGAGTTGGGCGCTGACCCCGTCGAGGCCGTAGGCGCTCCCGCCAAGTGCGAAGATGATATCCTCGGTCACACTGCCCGTGTTTGCAACGGAGATCGAGTAGACCGTGGGCTGATCTTGCGCGACGGTGTGGCGCGGGTCGGGGCATTGGAGCTCGATGCCGTATTCTGCGGTCTGGATCACGCTCGTGAAGGTCGATATCTCGTCGTTGACGGAGCGCGCGCTCAGCGATTGAGCATGGACCGTCACTTCGTACTCGCCTCGCGCATAGCGGATACGGACGCCGAGCGCGAACTGTATGCTTGCACCGGCGTTGAGCGTTACCGTCGCCTCGTCCGGCTCTTGCCCCTCTGTGTCGGATGCGCCGTTCTCGTCCGTACCGCTTTGGCTCCCCACCGTGATGGCATTGGCATTGGCATTGGCGTCGTCGTCGGCAACGGTCGTGTTGCTGATGGGGACGGTAACGGTGCCGTTGTCGGTGTTGGGGAATGCGAACCATGCGTCGACGCCCTCGAGCCCCACCGCGCCGCCGATACTGAGTCGGTAGGTATCCGGCACATTGCCGGTATTGATCAATACCACCTCATAGTGTGTGAAATCGCCTTGATGGATCTCGTGGCGGTTGTCCTCGCATTTGAGCCGTACGCCGTAGGTGATGTTCTCGACCACCGTGGTGCGGGTGGTGACGGTCATCGCCGCGGGGAGGTCGTTGGAGGTGACATCCTCCGCGTTCTGTGCATTGAGCGATCTCACCGTCGCGTTGATCTCGTAGTCGCCGTTGGGGTAGGCCACCGTAACTTCGAGGACGAAGGTGGCACTGGCGTTCTTTTCCAGTGGCCAGCGCGGGAAGGTACTTCCTTCCGGATAGCGCGCCCCGTCGGGGTAGACGAGCGCGGTGGTGACGCCGTCGAGGCCGTAGGCACTGCCGCCGAGGGCGAAGATATATTCATCGCCGATATTGCCGATATTGGTGACGATCAAGCGATATGTTGCGGTCTGGTGCTGGTAGATCGTGCTGTTGGGCGCGGGGCACTTGAGGTCGACGCCGTACTCCGCCGCGATGACGGTGGTAGTGGTATTGAGTGCATCGTAGCGGGTGCGGGCGGTATCGCCCACGCCGACGCTCGTGTTCGACGAGGTGGCGTTCGACCATGCCTCCACCGGGAAGGTATAGCTGTCCGGTATCGCCCATTGCGCCGTCTCGACGAGGAGGCGTACCACCAGTGTTTGACCGCGGCTGAGCGTGACGGTCATCGACGAGCCCGCGTTCCCGAACGAGCACGAAACGCCGGTGCTGATAGGAAAGACCGACTGGGTCTCGAGGTCGACGGTAACGGTGTCATTACCGCCGTTGGTCACTTCGATGGCGTACTGGGTGTTCGTCCCCGCCACAACCGTATGATCGCGGTCATCGCAATCGAGGGTGATCGTGGCGTTGAGCTGCGACCCGTCGTCCGAGCCGGTATCGGTTATCCCGCTTTTGTCACCGGTGTCGGCACCCATGGGATCGGCGAAGACCGCCGGGAGGGCGACCACCATGGAGGAGAGGATGAGGAGGCATACTATCACCACGGGTGCCAGCCATGTCGTTCGCATACTGTTCGTATTCGTGTTCGTGTTCGTGTTCGTGTTCGTGTTCATGTCCTTTTGTCGGTGGGATCGAAGGAGATGTGTCCATGTACTCATTTGCTCACCTGATCTTTTATCGTCGTCGATCGCTGTCCGCTGTCGTTCGCTGTCGTTCGTTCTCTGCGTGCGTGATCACTTCTATCGGACCGTGCTTTGCGGCTGCTCGATCGTTTATGATACCGACCGGGCTCGCGTTGCACTTATGATCTCGACTCATTATGCGTACTATCGACCTGAAAGACATATAAAGGATCGGTGTAACGTTACACCGAATTCCACCGAATTATACCGAGTTCGCCGTCGAGCGGGCGAGGGGCGCTATTTGAGCGCGATCTTGGGCGCTGGGGCCGACACCACGCTTCTAAATTATCTACATTAGCTAATACAAATACCCATTCACATACCTCAACTAGGGAGTTTTTGTTTCAGGGCGTTCAGACGGACGACGGATCGCAGTGTTTCGATCGCGCTCATGGTCGAGCCAGAAGGTTCAAGTAGCACCTCGAGATTGCGCGCGGCCCATGACCGCCATCGCCTCACTGACCGGCTTTTTCGGCTATGCCTTCGTCATGCTCTTCTTCACCATCGACCCCGTGGGCAACCTCCCGCTCTATACCGCACTTACCGTGGATTGTACCACCGAAGAGAAGCATCGCATTATCCGCGCCACGGTGACCACCGCACTGGTGATGCTCGTCCTCTTTGCGTTCGTCGGGCGTTATATCTTCGAACTGTTCGGGTTCACCCTCACTGCGTTCCGTATCGCGGGCGGGATCATCCTCTTCATCATCGCACTCCAGATGATCTTCGGCGCGCGGAGGAAAACGACGGATGAGGAGTCGGCGGAAGCGTCCGAGCGCGAGGCGGTGGGCATCGTCCCGCTCGGCGTGCCGATCTTCTCCGGCCCGGCCTCGATCACCGCGGTGATGATCCTCATGAGCGAGGCGAACGGTGACCTCTTCGCGTCCACCGTGGTCATCGTCGCCATCGCGATCATCCAAGCGATATCGTTCATCCTCCTCTATTACTCGGACCCGATCTTTCGACGCCTCGGGAGGGTCGGCACCCAGGCGCTCT
>CAZSUE010000673.1:0-3192 GCA_964609045.1 uncultured archaeon
ACAGATACAGCGACAGCTACAACTACAGATACCGGTGCCGATGAGGCGGTGGATATCGGTGCCAGTGCTGGCCATGGTGCTGGCTATGATACGAGCGATGGTACTGGCAATGATACTGGCAACGGTGATGACGATGGCGATGGCGATGCCGGTGAGGATGATAGCGGTGTTGGCGCCACGGTCGATGGAGCGGCGGATGCGCGCGGAAGCGCCGATGATGCTGGCCAGAGAGGCGACACGGCGCCGGCGTGACCCTCAGGACCCTCGGGCGTCTCTTCGCCAATGATGGCGAGAGCTGTTGGTCGCATAAGTGAGTGTGGCGGACATAATGTCGGCTGGCTCGTCGGTCGATCGAGGTTAACTTTAAATGATGAAAGCCTGTTGACGAAGCGCTTTGGAGGTTTAGAATGAAACTCTATTCTGTTAGCGGTCGATTCCTTATGGGCCCCCGACAAACCACCTTTACCAAACAGGTCGCCAGTGAGACGCAGAACGATGCGATCGAATATGTCTATTCCATCCTCGGGAGCAAGCATCGGGTCCGACGGCGCAATATCACGATCCAGCGTATCGAAGAGATCCCCGCTTCCGAGGTGACCGATCCCAGTGCAAAATTCAAACTGGACCATAGCGAACCGAAGGGATCGTGATCATAGAACTTCCGATCTCGACACTGGTGTGCATGGGTTGGACGCGGATCGAGGATAATGAAGTGACCAATGTCGAACGACCAACGATCCATATAGACCGGCCCATGGGGCCCCGATCGGAAGCCGACGAGGTATCCAAATGGACAAATCAGAAAAACAAGAGCTCCAACAGACGATCCAATATCTCGAGATCGTCAATTCACAGATCAAATCCCTCTCGCAACAAACCGAACTGCTGGAAATGAGCAGTGACGAGCACGAGCAGGCGAAGAAGACGCTCCAGCATCTTCAGGACCTCGAGCCCGGCGACGAACTGCTCCTTCCTATCGGTGCCGGCAATTTCGTTTTCGGCACGGTCAAGGACCCGTCGCAGGTCTTCTATGGCGTGGGGTCGAATATCTCGACCATCGTGGACCGCGGATCTGCGATGAAAAAGATCGAGGAGCGGTTAGAGGAGATCGAGGGCGCGCTGAGCAAGATCGGCGAGAACCTCGCGAACTTACGGCGGCAGGCGTCCCAATTGAGCAACCGTGGTCGGCAGTTGTACCAGAAACTGCAAACTGAGGAAGGCTCGAGCGATGTTTAAAAAGCTACGCGAGAAGCTCAAGGGATTCAAGCGTAAGGCCTCGAAGGAGCTAACAGAGGAGGAAGATGCGGACGGTACGGCGGCGGAAACTAAGCGGAGGACCGCGCCACCCACCACCAGCTCCACCTCCACCTCCACCTCCACCTCGAGATCGAGATCGAAGCAAGCGGGTCAACCGCCGGAGACGGAGAAACCGCGCCGCCGACGCGCACGATCGCGATCGCGCCCCACACCCGGTCCCTCCTCGGCGCCGGTGAGACGGAAGGTGCGCGTGGTCAAGGACAAGGACTGGAAGCGTGTCGACCAGAAAGAGCTGATCGAGGACGAGACGCTCGGCGGGTTCGCGGGCAAGAAGATCAAGGAGAAGAAGGTCCGCGACCTCCTCTGGGATCTCGAGGTTGCGCTCCTCCAGAGCGATGTCGCACTCCCCGTGGTCGAAGAGGTCAAAGAATATCTGATCGAGGAACTGAGCGGCGCGAAGATCAGCCGTAAGCACGATATGGAGGAAGTGATCGAGGCCGCGCTGCGGAACGCGATCAGCAACGCGCTCTCGCAGGACCAGGTCAATTTCGATAAGTTCATCCGTATGAGCGACAAGCCGGTGGTACTGATGTTCGTCGGCGTGAACGGCACGGGCAAGACGACCCAGATCGCCAAGATCGCGCAGCGGCTCAAGAATCGCGGTTTCTCGTCCGTGCTCGTGGCGGGCGATACTTTCCGCGCCGGCGCCATCGAGCAACTCCAGCTCCATGCGGACCGGCTCGGGTGCCGGATCATCAAGCACCATGCGGGTGCGGACCCTGCTGCCATCGCGTACGACGCCATCGGCCATGCGAAGGCGCGCAATAAAGATGTGATATTGATCGACACCGCCGGGCGCATGCAGACGAATGTGAATTTGATGGACGAGATGAAGAAGATCAAGCGCGTGGCCGAACCGGATATGACGATCTTCGTCGGCGATGCGTTGGCGGGGAACGACGCCATCGATCAGGCGCAGAAATTCAACGAGACAGTGAATATCGACACCGTCATATTGACGAAGATCGACGCGGACGCGAAGGGCGGCGCGGCGCTCTCCATCGCGCATGCGGTGGGCAAGCCGATCATCTTTCTCGGGAACGGGCAGGAGTACGACGACTTGATCCCGTTCAACCCGCAGTGGATGGTCGATCGTCTGTTCGGCGACGAAGATGTGCCGCAGAGCTCTGCGGCAGCGTCCTGATCGTGAACTTTCCACTCTTACGGTACGAGTACAGCATGACCATGAGCATGACCATGAGACCGTGGCTCCGATCGTGACTCGACCGGTAAGCGTCATTCGACGGTGAGCATGCGTTTCGTTGCCGACCCCGCGTCAAAATGCACATCAGTATTCAGTCAGATCAGATCAGATCAGATCAGATCAAATATCGCTAATTGTAGATGGAAGAGGTGCGTCCTATGGAAGCCGAGCGAGCGCGTGACGAGGCGGGCGGAGACCGTCCGAAGACGGAAAGTGACCCAGAAACGGCAGATGAGCGAGATGCGGGTACAGATAGGGGGCCCGAGGTGGAGGGTGAAACTGAAGCGTCCGATACGACTCCAGCGGCGGAGAGCGACTCAAAACCAGATACGGAAATTGAAGCGGAGACCCCCCCGTCGCGCACCATCGAGATGGCGTCCGAACTCAAGCACCTCGCCCCTGCGGAATCGAGCGTCGACTTTACCGCATTCTCACCGCGCCGACGGGTGACCAGTGGTATCAACGGCCTCGACGGGCAGCTCGAGGGCGGTATCCCAACTCCATCCGTGGTCGTGCTCAACGGCGAGACCGGTACCGGTAAAACGACATTTGCGTTCCAGCAGATCTTTTCCACCGCCGCCGTGGGCGAGGTGGGGCTCTATGTCTCCGGCTTGTCCAACCTCCTCCCCGACATCTTGCCGCACATCTCGTCGTTTGGGTTCTACGATCCG
>CAZSUE010000674.1:0-3186 GCA_964609045.1 uncultured archaeon
CCCCGTCCGTTCTCAAGAATCTTGCCCGTTATGTAATTTTGGGCTTGCTTTTCACAACTTCGTGTCTTTGTTCGAAAGTATCTTGTATAGGCTTCAAATAGTATCTGTAACCGCTCAGTGACGGTTGCAAGATGCATTGGGGTGAGTACGGGTAATGGTTTCGTACTTCTGTGAATTTTCCGGCTTTTGGTCGACATTAATAGTAGGTCGATGAGGTTACTTTATGATCTTCGGTTTGCGTTACGTTAATTTTCTAGTGAAACGCCGAAAATTTGTAAAATTATCTTTTTGCTACATCTTCCTATCAGGTTGAGACATAGATTCAGCTTGCCGGGCTAATCTGACAAAGTCAAGTTAGAATTAGAATTAGAATGCATCGCACCGAAAACGATCGGTCACCGAACCCGAAACCGCCGAACGACGATCGCGCGAATATAAATACTATAATATAGTATGGTACGATTCTATAATATGGAGGAATAAACGATGGTACGACTTTGGATCTGCGAGATCTGTGGCGATGCATACATCGGCGACGAAGCGCCGTCGAACTGTCCGTTCTGCGGCTCGCGTCAACGGTACATGAAACCGTATGCGAAGGCGGTGGTCTCGTACGATGTCGAACTGAACGACACCGACCGTGCGAATGTGGAGCGCGCACTGGAAGTAGAAGTGAGCAACGCCACCTTCTATTTCTGTGCGGCGAAAAAGACGAACGACGCCGAGGGCAAGAAATTATTCAAGATCCTCGGGAAGGTAGAAAAGGAGCACGCCAGTGTGTGGAAGAAGGTCCTCGACCTCGATTTGGTCCCCGACGGTAACGAGAGCTGCTGGATCGAGACGATGAAGAACCTCGAGGACTCACATGCGCGCGAGAGGCGAGCCATCGAGTTCTATTCGCACGCCGCGGAGGTTGCCGCCGATGCGCGGGTGAAGGAGATATTCGAGGCCTTTATCGAGGTCGAGCGCGACCATCTTGCGCTTTCCGAACAACGGCTCACATGAACGCGATCATGAACGGGAAATGAACATCGATTCCAGTCGGTTCGATTCGATTCGATTCGATTCGATTCGCTGCGCCCTCGAACCATCCCTCGGTCGCCGATCGCCGGTTGGCCGTGAGTGGCCCTGAGTGGCCCTGAGTGGCCCTGAGTGGCCGTGGGTCGTTCGTTCGTTCGTCGCCTGTGCCAGATACGGACGACCGCGGTCCGTTCCATCCGATGTGGGGCCGCATTACATATTGTATAACAACGATTTCTTGCGCTTTTTTGCCTCTTTTTCCTTTTCCATCGGCACGCCCACGAGGGTCTCGGTATCGATGACGCCGTCGAGATGATGGATCGATTCGATCACCACCTGGAGCGCATCGACGATCATATCGCTTTGGACCTTCACGACGATGTCGTATTTCCCGGTCACCACCGTGACCTCGACGACGCCCATCAATGCCTCGAGTTGGCCTACCACGTCCTTTAGCGAACCGGCCTTGACCCTGATCAGCGAATAGACTGGATTCATGCAGCTACCCCGGTGGAGCGATCGTCGTGCAACCATAAAACCGTTTGCCCGAGAAACAAAATATCGGTGGGAGATCCCACCACGAACTATAAATAGCCCCATTGCATTTATAGAGCCCAGTACTGCATTGGAACGGTGATATCGATGAGAACGCGGAACCTATTATTGAGTGTTTTAGTCATTGGTTTATTGATCGGAACGGCGAGCCTCGTCCTCGCGCAGGATACACAGCCACCACCCGGCATGGACAGCAACGTCCTCTCGCGCGATGTAACGGAAGATACGCCCACCGCCGATCAGCTCACGGTGACGATCACCTCACACAATTCGAGTAACGAGTTCTCGGAGATCCAGGATACGATCATCAGCGGGACGTTGAACAATTCGGTTGCGAACTCCACGGTTGAGGCGATCTGGACCTTCGTGGTCATCGAGTTCGAGCTGACGGTGGAAGATATTGATACGCCGATCACGAAACACTCGAGCCTCGCGTTCCCCGGTGTGCTCCTCTCGGAAAATACGGAATGGAAGACGGCCAATCCGGTCCCGTCCGACCTATTAGAGAACGACGAGAATTTGCTCGAAGGTCGTGAAGAGGAGTTCCAACGCGCCATCGAGGAGGCCACCGGTCGGAATGTGTCCATGGACGCGATCGGTGTGGAGATCGGCGAGGTGACGCTCTCCGTGCGCGCCTACCTCAATGTGACCGATAGCGAGGGCAATAAGCGCTGGAATCGTGACACGCTCCAATTGAAAGAACCGGAAGAGCCCTGGTACCTCCAATGGGGCGACAAGGGAAAGGACATCGCTAAATCGCTCTGGGAGGAATACGGGAGTAGGATCCTCGCCTTTATCGGGATCAATCTCGTCATCGGGATCATCGTCGGGTTCCTATTCAAGAAAATTTTCAAGATCGCGCTGGTGATCGCCATTGTGCTCTTCCTCATCTGGTACTTCTTTGGGGTGGCCTTCGTCGATTTCGGGACGGTGAAAGAAGCAGCGGCGCCGATGATCATCCGCATCGTACAGCTTCTCCCGCTCGGTATTGGATTGATCATCGGGATCATCATCGGATTCAAGATCGGGAAATAAACGAAATGATGCAGGTCGCCCGTCTTCACCGTCTTCCCCTCTCGATCATGCCAGGCGCGTCGATGGCCCGGCTTGATCTGGTCCGGTAAAAGAACGAACCGCAACGGGCGCACCCTCGTCGATCATCCGCAGCCCGACCTCGGCTGAAAAAAGTAGAAGGAAAACTAGAACGAGAGATAGAAGCATGCGTCTTGTGATCTTGGCCAAGCGCCGTCATGCATTGGGTCGGCTATTGTGTGACCAATTCGTCGAGCGGGGCGCCGATGCGGTGCTCCTCGACCCGAAAAGTTGTGCCAGCGACCATTTAGCCAGCTACGATGCGCTCCTCATCAAATCCTCGCTCCAGCTGTTCCTCCGGATCGGGTTCTTCGCCCGCGGGCTCGGATGTGCGGTCTATCCGGACCCATGGATGGCCTGGCAGGTGCGCGATCGCATCATGAACACGGCCGTTCTTCGCGTGGCGGGGCTTCGTACGCCCGAGATCGTTTACGGCCCGCGCGAGACGGTCAAAAAGCGTGTACCCGACGATTTTTTCCCCGCCGTCTTCTTTATTACGTTCTTTTTAACGTTCTTTCT
>CAZSUE010000675.1:0-3175 GCA_964609045.1 uncultured archaeon
GGTTGGGGAACCGGGGACTGGGGCCGCCACGCCCGCCAATGGGTTGGGGAAGCCACTGGGGGGTGGGTGCCGTTCGGCGGCCGGGGAAGAATGCCGCGCGTAGTGGTGTGTGGTTAGAGGAGAGGAGGCGGTGTGTGGAGCCACCACCTTTCGTTGCTATTCATTTATTCATTTATTCATCTATTCCGATCCCGCGTCCCGCGTCCAGCATGGCCCGCCTCTACGCCGTTATGTCGGCACCCCTTAGTCACCATAGAGGATGTGTCCGGAGTACCCGGAGCGTTGTTTGCTCAGGTCGAGATAAACGGTGCCGCGCTGCGGAAGAAGACGCGCAAAGAGCGCCTCGACGAAACGCCGGTTCTCGTAGCGGTCCCAGAGGTCGTCGATGAAAAATGCGGTATCGCCCATGAGGATGACCTCGCCGCCGTCGGCCACCGTATCGATGGCGACGCAGATGGAAAAGGGCCCGATGGCATCCTCGAGCTCGATGACGCCGTCGTCGTCGAGGTCCATGAAGAAATCTTCCACACCCGTCTCGACGAGCCTCTCTATCGAGCTGGTACGGTTGCTTCCCGCCACGGCGGCGGCGCTGACATTCAGTCCGGTGGGATCGTTCCCGAGGAGGTCGTACCGTGCACCGTCCACATCGGCGGACAGCTTCACGAACGAGGTATTCTTGTCGAAGTCGTGCCCCAGCACGCGATGACCGGTGAACCGCACGCCGAAGCTCTGTGCAAAACGATTACAGTAGTCTTCATCTTGCGCGAGAAGGAGCGAGCCGCCGCGTGCGAGGTAGCTGTCCAGTACACTGCGCTCCTCGGCGGTGAGGTTGGTCTCGACCCCGACGAGCACGACCACGGAATTATTGGCGGCGAGCGTTTCAAGATCGGTACAGCTCGCAATCTCGACCACATCCGTCGAGCGATTGGTATAGAGTGAGGCGTGGAACGCGCCGAGGTCGGACCACCGCTGCCGCTGCGGTGGTTCCGCGCGTTCTTCGACGCACCCACCGCTCGCGGTGAGCACCGCGAGGAGGAGGAATGCGATCGTGAGCGCCGGCGTCTTTTTCGATCGATCGCGCCCCGTCATCGATCAGATTAAGCCAGTTCCACCTATTTCATTTCTTTGTTCGATACTGTGCTGTGCTGTGCTGTGCTCTGGCTCATTCCATTCAAACGGTTGAGTATTTAGATTTTTGCCAAAAAGTGTATTAGGTAGGTGCTCTGCCTGGAATGAGCCGCTCTACTGTACGATCAACCTGCCGTTGGGACCGATTCCATAATAACACCTCCTCCTCCCCCATAGATCACCCTCCGCGTTAATGTCATCAGCCAGTATGCCTCTCGATGCCTTTCGTTTTCTTCTGGGAGATGGTGTGATCGATCCAATAATATGATGTACCGTCAATATACTGTCCACACCTCCTCCTAGAAATGTGAGCACCGTGAAGTATTCCGCTAAGACCATACGGGAACAATTAGAAACGAGAACGGTCGAGTCGATACGCAACCTCATCCAGATACTCGGCTGTTCGTCCAGCACCTTCTATCGATTGATGGACGAGATCGACTATTACACCAGTTATAACCATCATCGAAGATACATCACACTCCGAGATACGCCGGAATTCGATCAGCACGGTATCTGGGAATACAATGGCGTCCGTTTCTCAAAATGGAAAACGGTCCCGGACACGATCGTCCATATCGTGAACGAAAGTGAAATGGGGTTGGCGGTCTACGAGCTATCGGAAATGCTCAAGATCAGGGTGAACAACCAACTCCAGCGGCTTCGAAAGAAGGACCAAATCGTACGAAAGCGGCATGGACGAAACCAGATCTATTATAGCGCCGACGATTTGATCCGACATCAACAGATCCAAAGGCGGCATGCACGAACCGCCCCCGAGGAACCGGAGGAGGAAGAGATAAGCCAGTGGCAAATGCTCCAGATCATCACGGTACTCCTGGAGCACTCCAAAATATCGTGCGAAGCACTCTCTGAGATGCTTTGCGCCAAAGGTGTAAAGATCCGTAAGGCGCTCATCGGATCACTTTTTCAGCGCTCTGAGATCGAAAAATAGGGCCCTCGCGAGCGCTATTGGTCTATTATGCCCCGCAGTGGCTCATTCCATTCAAAGGGCCGAGTATATATGTTTTCGCCAAAAAATGTATTAACTAGGTGCTCCGCCTGGAATGAGCCGCAGTGCCGTTTGGGTCGGCGAGTGGGGCGGATACGAGCGTGGATCGAGAAGGACCGTGGCTATATCCTCCACCTCGATGTCACTTCGGCAAAGGAGTCAGACCGTATCGGTGTGGTTCTCGACGGTCTTTCCGATCTTGTTCTCGACGCAATAGAACCTGTGCGCGAAAATGTGAACGCATTTACCGCGATCCTCCGTCGAGAAAAAGCGCGGTTTGGCGAGCCCTTAGCGATCACAAAATTAAAGATATGGGTGCGGGGGCGAAACAGCCGGTAAAGAACTCTTTCCTCATCTGCGTAAGATCGAGTGCCAGTACCACTTCTGCCGATGTCGGCGGCGAGAATCGATGCGCCTCGATCGGCCTTAACGTGCGGTAAAAACGTGATTGAACGCGTTATATGAGCCGGTAACGATCCCTTCGTGGAGAAGCGAGATCAATATATCCTCGGCGCGTTTCGGGCTGCACCGCAGCCGTTCGGCGATCTGTCCAAGCTCGACCCGCTCGCCCGGTCCGAGCACGCTCATGAGCCGCTCGAGCTCGGCGGCGAGCGAATCGCGGTCTCCCACCCCTTCCACCACCGGTTCATATTCGATATCAACGGGCACCGTTTTCGATCCGGATCCGGATCCGGATCCGGATCTGGATCTGGATCCAGGTTCGCGTGCGACCGCTCGGTCCTCGGTTTCAATTGGTCCGCCATGCACACTCTCCCGCACTCCGTTCTCGCCCCCGACACTCTCTTCATCCTCCCCGTTCTCAGGGACACAGAGCTCGAGGTCGGAATCGAGATACACGGTCTCGACTTGGGCTTCGCGCTGCTCTTTTTCGGCGATGCGGCGCTTCAGCTCGCGGACGAACTCCTCGCGCGTATAATAATGATACCGCTCGCCGATCTTCTCGAGCGCATCCTCGTACACGACCACGAGCAGTTCCCGCTCGCGGTCCTTCTCCAGCGCCTCGAGGAGTGCCAC
>CAZSUE010000676.1:0-3164 GCA_964609045.1 uncultured archaeon
TGCGAAGCTGCGCAATATCCAGCCACTCCTCTTCGGCGTTGGATGTGACCGCCTTTTGGAAATCTCGAAACGCGGCGGCGGCGAAGAGAAAGCTATCGACGGCTGCGCCGGTGATCGGTTGCGGGTGATCGTTCCCGGTCTGGAGGTTGGGCGGGCGCTGCGCTGCACCGATCACCTCGAGTTCGATCCCGAGTCGGTACTCGCCTTCAAGCTCGTGCTCGTGTTCGTGCTCCTGCCCGTCCATGTCCATGTCCTCGTCCTCGTCCTCGTCCTCGGGTCCGCTCCCATTGTCCGATCCCACACTGGGCTGCGGTACGGCTCCGGCCAATGTCACTTCGAAGACATATTCCTCGTTGCGCGCGATGCTCACCTTTTCCACCACCGCGTTCCCGAGCCGACTGAGGATCTTGAAGGTGAAGTTCGTGTTCGGGTTCCGCACCAGCTCTTGCGGCGCCAGCCGGAACTGCGTCTCCCCCCTCTCGTCGGTATAGTTCCAGATGCTCGGGAACGGCACGGTCGGCTGGTATCCCGTCATGTCCTTCGTCGCCCAACGCGCGCGCCGTCGACTGGAACGCGGTTCCGATCGAGCACGCGGATGGTGATCGTGGAGAGGTTATTCGCTGGCACATAGCGCGGCGTCACTTCGGTGGTTCGGTCGTCGGAGCGCCATCGCGTGATACCCGAGCCGCCTCGCTCGCCCCAGCCCTGCCAGTAGGTATCCGCACGGTCGATGACGCTCCCGGAATCCGACCAATAGTTGTCCCACTGGTGCCAGCCCCCCTCATAGAACTCGATCCAGACGTGATCCTCGCCGAGGAGGAGCACGCCGGCAGCGGGGATCAGCGCGGTCCTCGCCGCGGCGACGGTGAGATCCTGCAATTCGCCGCAATTGCCGTTGTGATGGTGTGCGATACGCACCGGCTGGATCGGGCGCTCGTCGTCGCTGACCTCTTGCTGATTGAGGATGAGGGTCTTGGCGACCCAATTGCTGACCCGGATCAGCGCATGGTCGCCGTAGTGCGCATCGCGCCCGCCGGGCGCGACGAACGGGGTACGGTTCCAGAGATAGTCGACATCGATGAGGAGATCGCGAAGGAGCGGCGGCGCGCGATCGGTGGGATACTGATCGAGGTCGTCGCTCGGGTCCCGATCGGCGGGATAGGCGCTATCGTTGTGGTAGTAGAGATATTCGCGCCAGAACCGGCCGCCCGCATCGGGCGCGGTGCGCGCACCGGAGTCGGGGTCGATATATCCGGGCTGCTCGTCGGTGATCTTGGGCATCACGATATACCAGTAATAGATGATCGCGGGAAGCGTCACTTCGCTGACCGTGGCGCCGTCGCGCACCCGATACACCGTGGTGGACCGATCGTCCATGTCGATGATACGGACGTAAGAGAGCTCTTTTGCCTGCTGGTAGACCAGCGCCGCGTTCTCGGTCATCAGTGAGGGGTGCGGGTTTTCGCGCAACGCAGCTACCGGTGTATGCGCGACGGCGAACGCGACCTCGTCGACGAGTTCCTCTTCACATGCGAGGATCTCTCGCGCATATCGATCGAGATCGAAGAAGCGGCGTTCATGGAGCGTCCCATATGGTGGATAATAGGTGGCGTGCGGCGTGTAGCTATACCCGGGCCAGTAGACCCACTGCGGCGCCGTGGCGCTGCCACGGTTCGCAAGCGCGAGGACCGCGCCGGTGCGTGTGCCGATGAGGAGTGAAACGCGCCCGTCCGCATCCATATCCGCAAAGGCGGGAACGCTCTCCGGTTGCGGCTGGATCGCGCTGTAGGCGGTGAGATCGTCGGCGGCGAGGATCGGTGCCGTTGCGGTGCCGATATTCTCGTAATAATGGATGAGACCGCTTTGCGATCCGAGTGTGAGATCGAGGTCGCCGTCCGCGTCGAGGTCGCACCAAGTAGGTGCACTCTTTTCGCCGACGTCGATACTGGCGAGGAGCATAGGTCTGCGCTGCCATGCGGGCGCCGCCGCCGATCCCACATTCTCGTAATACCGGAGCGTACCGTCCGCCGCACCGAGGGTGAGGTCGAGGTCACCGTCGTTATCGAGGTCCGCCAGCGTGACCGCGGCGTCGGCGTCCACCCTTACCCCGGCGAAGGTATCGATATCCAGACTCCAGTTGGTCGGGGGTTTGGTGTTCCAAAAGAGCCGCAGCGTACCGTCGGCCGTACCGATCACGAGGTCGAGGTCACCGTCGGCGTCGAGGTCGGCCAGTGCGGGATGCGTGTTCGCATATCGTGGCCGACAATAGTCGTTTACCATTTCGAGACGGTCGCTGCGTTGAAAGACCGCGCGCATCGTCGTACCAATATTGTCCAGCGCGAGCACCGACCCGTTGGCCGTGCCCATGACGATGTCGAGATCGCCGTCCGCGTCGAGATCACCCGCCGTTGGGGCCGTATTGCCGTCCGTGGCCACCGGAACGCTGGCCAGGCGCGAGAACTGGTCGCAGAGTGCGTCATGGATCCACCCGGGCACGCGATCGAGCGCGTTCTCTGCGGTGGGGGAAAGCCCGGTCTGAGGGTCGATCAGCGGGTCGGTGGCGATGGTCCCGTTGGTAGCGTCCACCGTCCACGCCCGCGCCTCGCCGGGAGGGATGGTCGCAATGCTCATGTGGGTTGCGATCTTTTGCCAATGATCAACTGCGTCGGCAGAGTCCGTCTCGGCATCCGTTACCATCACCGGTACGATCTGGGATATGGGTGCGAGAAGGATGATGAGAACGAGCGCCGCTCTCAGTATAGGTGTCCGTCCTCCGGGCCGACCCTCTCTTCGTCTCACCGTTCGTTTCGCGTTGGCGCCATGCCATATCGGTTTTTTCGTCCGCATCACAGTCCCCCACGGTCCGCATTCGCAACGACGAGACATCATATCGATGTGGGGCTATTTCAAATTGCGGGGATGGATGACACAGAACGATCATGGAGACGAGAATGGAGCTCGGTATGCACCATGGCGAGGGAGGGCGAGAGAGGGCGAGATCTGATCTTTTCCGATCATTCATTTCATTTCATTCATTTCATCTCATTTATTTCATCCATCCATGATCTGATGCATTTTAATATCAGGTCGTTGCTTTCGAATGGTGAGTACGACCCACGCGCCGAACCGTTAACCGTTGTGTGGTGTTTGAAGGAACACAGGTG
>CAZSUE010000677.1:0-3161 GCA_964609045.1 uncultured archaeon
CGCGCTGGATGTGCCAGGTGAAGTTGCCGGTTGCGAGGAGGTCCGGGTCGTTGTCCCATGTGAGCGATGCGTTCAGCGGTAGCGGTGTATCCTCGTCGCCGCCGATGGCCGCGATCACCGGTGTGGGTGCCGTGACGTCGGTCACATTGACGAAGAATGTGGTCGTTTGGGTATTGTTCGAGGAATCGTTGACGCGAAGGTGGATGGAGTAGTTCCCCGGTGCGGTGAAATTGAAGCGTACCGTTTCGTTGGTGAAGAGGAGTTCCTCGCCGAGGTAGGTAAAGTTCCAGCGATAGGACGCGACCTCGCCCGAATTATCGTACGCTCCAGTGGCGTTGAGCTCGACCTCGGCCTCGGGCCAGCTACTGTTGATCGCCATGTTGGAATAGTACGGGAGCGTGGGCGGCGTCGTATCGGTGATATTGACCCAGAACTGCTCGAACGCGGTATTGCCCGCCTTATCCTCGACGGTGAGGTTGACGAGGTAATCGCCGGGGAGAAAGTTGGTGCCGGGGATGCCGTTCTCACCGGGTTCCAGCGTGATGGTGGGTGCGGTGAAGTTATATCGCTCGCCATCGTAGACGAAGCTCCAGACAAAGACGCCTGTTTCGGTGATCGGTTGCCCGAGGAACGATCCGGAGTTGTCGGTAGTCTCGGACGCGTCGAGCTCGACATGTTCATCAAACCAAAAGTCGACGGTATAGGTGGCACTGGCGACGATGTTCGGTGGCGTATCGTCGATATAGAGGTCGGCACGGTACCAGTTGTTGCGTGGAGTTGGGTCGTTGTGGATACTGGTATTGTACCGTAGGACATAGTAGCCTTCATCGTCGGGCGTCCATTGACCCAGGCTCACGGTCGTGTCCTCCCCCGACGAGAGCGGTGCGTTGTCAGCCACAGTCGTGTCGAAGGCCTCTGCACCGTCCTCGCGGAGGATACGAGCGGAAACGGGATAGAACGGGCTTTGGGCGAGGCCCGTGTTCTGTACCGTCACATTGAGATCGCGTGCGGCAAGCGGATAACAGCTCATGTCCTCGATGCAACCGCTCGCGTCCAATGCGAGGTCTGCCACCGAACCGACGACGATGGCATGGGTGGTGAGATTGTTCGAGTGGAAGTTGTCCACCGGCGCCAACGCCACGACATCGATCTGATATTGGCCGGCAGTGTCGAAGGTATACGAGAACGAGATCGTCTCATGGGTTCCGGAGAGGAGCGGCGCCGAGATCTGTTCGGTGGTGAGTATGGCGTCCGCCGTGTCGACCCTTTTATGCCACAGCGAGACATCGTCGATGAGCCAGGGGCAGTCGGTCTGTTCGCCCGCACCGCTGAAGTAGTCTGATGATTCGAAATGGAACCGAATATCGATGGTTTCTCCGAGGTACGATGAAAGATCGAGCGCCTTCCAATCCGCCTCGGTGCCGTTGTACTTCCCGAGGATAGTGTAGTTCCTATCTGGCTCATCGGTCCGTTTCACTTCGACCGTGGCGTTCGGCGCATTATTTGCGCTGGCGCTAATGTTAATCTTGTGGTACCATTGGAGCGTGGCCTCGGTATACCCGCTCTCGGCGAGCGAAACGCCCGAAAGGGTAAGCGCTTCATCCCAGTTGCTCCCATAGCCCCAGGGTCCAAGACCGAGGTTTGGCTCACCACAGACCCAGCTCGTGAACGGGCTCTCATAGTAGCCGTAGGCGGAGTTCGGATGCCAATGCGAGCTATTCGTCCAGCTTGGGCCGGACGAACGGTACATATCGAAATCGTCGATGAAGACTGGCTCCGAGGTATAGGGCGTGATGGTCGCTTCGACCGTGAACGAATCGGTATAATTTTCCAGCCCCCAGTTCATGATGTCGACCTCGAAGGTGTTGACACCGGTGCTATAATAATCGACGCCGTCGGCGCGGGGCATTGAGAAATTATCGACGCTGACCTCGTATTCCGGCGCGAGCCAGTTGACGATCTTATTCATCAACGATGCGCGGTCCGAGGGCGCGGTGATCTGCTCGAAAGAGAACGCAAAATAGACGAGGCGATAGGTATCGGTCTGGACACGCAGCGCCGCGGTGCCGGAAGAGAGTGGAGCACCATTATCGAACTGATAGTGGAGGATCGATTCCGCCGGTGCGATGGGGTCGATCTCTGAGGGAAAGATATAGGAGCCCGCGTAATCCATGGTCACCCCGTCCGTGATCGGGTCGCCGGTGACGCCCACGACGGTCCCGCCCGAGTCGTCAACACCATCCTGGACATATTCTGCGTGAAGTATCTTACCATAGAAAGTTGCGTCGGAGGGTGTGCTGTCCCACCCCATCAGGTCGTAGCCGATATCCTGTCCGGTGATGAACATCGCACCACCATTGTTGAGATAGGAACTGATCGCGGTCTGATCTGTGCTGGTCAATGTATTGTCGGAGGAGTCTGCGGTGAACCATATCACGAGGTCGTACGGATCGAGATCGCTCCCATTGGGACCGCCAACGGTGGAGACGTCCCATAGCGTGTAATCGTAGTGCGAATACGCCCTAAGCGCCTCGGTATAAGTCGTCTCCACATCGCTCCAGCTCCCGTCGTCATCGACGAGGAGGATCGAGCGCGTCGCGCGCGTTCGTGTCGTTCGGGACGATGCCTCCGCGAGAACAGCCCCTGCATCGGCGCCCGTATCGTATCCAGCGGTGTTGGTGGTCCCGAGCACCCCGATCATGGAGGCGCAGAGGAAGAAGATAAGAAAAACAACACTCCATTGACGAGCCCTCGCTCCGAGATGGTTGGATTGCGGTTTGAACAGCATATCGAGATCACCTTTTGGCGGTGACAGATAATTGAAAACGCAGCTCTGACTATCTGCATCTGCGATAATAGAAGCACATCGTCCCCACGCGTCTCCCACCCTCACCGGTCGATACCCCGTCCGAGCACTCTACGAGTGGGTAACAGTGGGAATTGATCGAATGGAGAGTGTGGCCGATGTTCCTATCATTGATACAGTATATAACAGTTTTGAAATCAGCAATTGGCAGGGCGAAGGGATGTGGCGCGCTCAGCGCCGCCATCAGCCTGTCCGAACCCGTCGCTCTCCACTTCGCGGACCCTCGCCCCTTCGCCCCTTCGCCCCTTCGCCCCCTTTCCCCCCCCCCCCCCCCCCCCCTCCCCCCCCCCCCCCC
>CAZSUE010000678.1:0-3145 GCA_964609045.1 uncultured archaeon
CCTCGCTTTGCTCGGAGTCAGCGTCCGGCGACAAGTGTGTCGCCGGATCCCCCGTTCCCCCGTTCCCCTCACATCTGATACCCGATCGGCGTATGGGGCACACGTTCGATGACCATCCCTTCGATATCCACGGGGTGGATCTTATTGGCCAGTGCCATCGCCTCTTGCAATTTCCGCTCATTCTCCGCATAGACGGTAAAGATCGTATCGCCCTGATCGACGCGGTCGCCTTTCTTGTACTGGAAATAGATGCCCGCGCCCTTGTCGTACGGCGCACCGGCGGTGCGCGCGATCTTGACGATCCGTTTATTGTAGATATGATCGATATAGCCCTCCGCAGGTGCAAGAAACTCCGCCGAGAACTTCCCCACTTTCGCCCGGATCTTTTTCGAGGTGACCTTCCCGTCGCCGCCCTGTGCTTTGACGATCTCACGGAACTTCTCCAACGCCGCACCACTCTTGATCAGGTTTTCCGCCATCTTCTTGCCTTCGTTCGGCTGTGCGGTGCCGCCCATCTCGAGGACCATCCCCGCGAGGTTCGTCGCCTTCCCCCAGAGGCTACTGGGTACCTCGCCGCCCTCCAATGCGTACACCGCTTCTTGCGCTTCGAGCGCTGGCCCGATAGCGCGCCCGATCGGCTGGCCAGCATAGGTGATGGCACATTCGACCTTCATCCCGATCCGGTCGCCGATCTCGATGAAATCGCGCGCATATTTCCGCGCCAGCTCGCGCGTGGGCACCTTCGTCCCCACGCCGGTGGGGATGTCGAGGAGGAGGTATTCCGCGTTCATCGCCTTCTTCTTCGCCATTACCGACGCGATCACCTGTGAGTACGGGTCGATGGCCAGCGGGTATTCCGCTTTGATGATGAGCGAATCGGCGGGCGCGATGTTCACGGCACCGCCCCATGCGATCACGCCGCCGGTGCTCTCTGCGATCTGTTTGATCTGTTGGCTCGAAAGCGAGACCTCGGCCAAAACCTCGAAGATGTCCACCGTGCCACAGGCGGAGCTGATCGCGCGTGTGCTCGTCTTCGGCAGCATCATCCCCGCCGCGGCGACGATCGGCACGATCATCAGCGTGATCTTATTGCCCGGCGCACCGCCCACGCTATGGAAATCGAAGACCGGTTTGCGATCGAACTCGAGTTCTTCCCCCGTTTTGACCATGGCCATAGTCGTATCCATCGTCTCGCGGATGTTCATCCCGCGGATCTCGAGTGAGGTGACGAACGCAGCCAGCTCGATCTCGCTCAGGTTCCGCTCCACGATGTCACGGATGACGGTACGGATCTCGTCGGTGCTCAGCTCCTTGCCGTCCATCTTTTTTTTGATGAAATCGACCGATGCGGGCTTCACTGTAGGAATGACCTCGACCACATCCTTTGTTTTGAGCGCCAGCGCTTGATAGACATTCTCGAAGAGGCCGATCTCGCCGCTCTTGACCATGGTGTCGGTGGTCTGAAGGCGGGTCGTCACCGTCTTTTCCTTCGTGCGGATCTTCACACGATCGTCCTTATGAAGCCCTAACGCCGTGGCGTCCTTATCGTGAAGGACGCATTGATAATAGCCCGTATCCACATCGATTCGTTTAACTGAGTAGGTCATAATGATCACACTTTATTCCTTACTTCCATCACACCGCATCCGTACCCGGGAAAAGAATGCATGTCAGCTCGGATCATTGTCCGTGATAGCGAGAAACCAACCATCGGACGGTCCATTACCCATAAATAAGGAACACGTGCGGCAAGACCGTCGCGCCAATGGCACCGATGACCTTCGTTACAGCTACGAATACTCGCCGAGATGGCGCAGCATATCTTTGCCGTAGACATTGCGGACGACGAACTTCATCGCCTTCATCGAAAGCGCATAGATCTTCTTGAGCTCTTTATCGGTTTCCTTCGAATACATCACCTTATAGCGCGTGTATTCGTCGAAACAGAACTTGGCACCACTCGGGATCGGGGCGCTCTCCATCGGCGTTCCACCACGTTTCGTCCCCTCTTCGAGCAACGCTTCGTCGCCACCCGCACCGCGACCCGCACCGTCGCCGACGATGGGAGGCTTCGCCTCGGCCGCGCCGCCAGAAGCGATCAGCTCATCGATCTCTGCCATGATATCTGACGCACTGACCACGTTCTTCTTATCGTCTTTCTCTGCGGCCATGAACTATTCCTCCGACGGTTCGGTGATCCATTCATTATGGTTGCTATAAAATTTGCTCTCGCTACTTGGATCGGTGTGAAAGGATATAGAATAGGGGCATGGTTCGCCAAATATTAATAGTTTGTTCCCTCACCCCCTCCGTTCAGTCTTTCAATTCCCCACCCCGTTTCGCTCCGGCCATCCCATCCCATCCCATCCCATTGCATTGCATTGTGTTACTACACCCGGTAGAAAGGTTTATATCCCAGAGGAGGGTTCGCTCATCCCTTCAGCCGATATTGGGATGGCTCGATCGCCAATGGGCATCAGAGAGAGAGGGTTTGCGATCCCGGTCGATTTTTCTTCGCGGGTCGATACCGCCTTGGGAGCCACCATATGTCTCACTTCGTAATCCACCGCGTCACGGTGCATTGCATTGCATCGCATGGGATTGCAGGGCATCGTACCGTATCGCATTCCATTACACCATAATATGCACTACAGCATAACTGGGGACGAAGCAATGACCGATCAAGTGACGAAGGAACAAGGATCACTGATGGCGATCATCGACACCACCGCCAACCCCGCACCGTTGGGGTTGCTGGGGTTCGGCATGACGACGGTCCTATTAAATATTCATAACGCCGGGCTATTCGGTCTGGGAACGATGATCATGGCAATGGGTATCTTTTCCGGTGGTATCGGCCAAGTCTTCGTCGGTATTATGGAATGGAAGAAAGGGAACACCTTCGGTTCCACGGCGTTCACCTCGTACGGACTCTTTTGGTTGTCGCTCGTGGGTTTATTGATATTTCCGAACATGGGATTTGGAGAGGCGCCGGAAAGCAGCGCCATGGCCGCTTACCTCGTCATGTGGGCGATCTTCAGTACCGGTTTGTTTATCGGCACATTGAAACTGAACCGCGCACTCCAGGTGGTATTCTCCACACTGGTGGTCCTTTTCCTCCTTCTTGCCATCGGCTACCTTACCG
>CAZSUE010000679.1:0-3137 GCA_964609045.1 uncultured archaeon
CCACACGGCGGTGGTGGACCCCGCGATGCTCCCCGAGCTGATCGAGGATATCGAGTTCGAGGCGATGCCGGCGGACAGTACCATGGACGATCTGATCACCGCGCTGGAACGGTTCGAAGCGCGTGCGCCGGGGCTCCATCAGAAATTGCTCGCGCAACTGGCGCCGGGAAATATCGCGATAGGGTTCGACCAGACTGGAGACATCGCGCATTTCATCGAGGGGCTGATGTTCTTTTCGAAATACGACCCATCGCTTTGCGAGCGCATCATCGCCGCCATCGATCTGACCCACCCCGCCGGCATCCTCGATGGCCAAACGAACCTCGCCAATGTCCTCTATTTCCTTTCCATGCTCGATCGGCTCAGCCCGGTGCGCTGTGGCGAGCTGATCACGCTGCTCGATACGCGACGGATGGCAACGCACTTCGCCGCCGTGGACGAGCTGGCCCTGATGCACGAATATATCGGGTTGTTCGTCGAACGCGCGCCGGAAACGGCGGGGGAGATATTGATCCAGATCGACGAGCGGCGGTGGGTCGGGCTCATCGACGGCGCGCAGAACCTCGATCATATCCGACGCATACTGGACCTATTGACCAAAGCGGACCGGACCATGGCGGCGGCGGTGGTGGCCCAAAGTGATGTGGACCATCTCCTTTCGCTGATCGATTCCGACCAACCCATCGAGGTCATCGCGCGGCTTCTCTATCAAATCAAAGATCTGGCACCGAAGCTCGCCGACGAGCTGGTCCTCTCACTCGACGTGGATCGACTGGAAGAGAAAATAAATAAAGAGCCGTCGATCACCAAGATCGTCAATTCGCTCACCCTCTTAGCAAAGTGTAACACCGAGATCGTCAATTTTCTCATCCAGGATATCGACCCGGCGCGGTTGGCCGATAAGCTGGATCGGGTCAAGGATGTGCGCACCGTCGGGTATTTTGTCCAGAAGATCGCGGATCACAGCGCGGAGGTGGGCGCGAGCGTCGTGGACCGGTTGGAGCACGAAACGCTCATCGCGAAGGTCGACGCCGAGTCAGACATCATGAAGATCACCTACTGCCTCCAGCGCATCTACGAGCAGAGCCCGGCGGTGTTCAAATTGATCCTGGGGGGCATCGATCTTGGGCAGTTCCAATCGAAGCTCTCGGCGGAGCACGATATCCAGAAGATCGGGTACACGCTCATGCGCCTATTGGAGAAGGAGGAGTCGTTGCGCGGTGCGATCATGGGCGGCCTCGAGCGCGCGCACCTGAAAGAGACGCTGGGGAGCGAAGGTGACAGCAAGCGCGTCAGCTACTTCCTCAAGATCGTTTTGATGTACGAGGCCGATCTTGCCGGCGAGCTCTTCGATTCGCTCCCCAATACGATGCAGACGCAGCTCGACGATATTGCGGTGCTGCTCCCGTAGGCGTCGACGCAGCGCGCACGAGCGATGCCCGGCGGTATCAGTGTTGTGTTCTCATCGCGAAAGCGAACGCGCGATGGCGCGAAAAAGAGAGGAATGGGGCGAATGAGGCTGACCGATAACTATGCCGCGGTTGGAGTAGAATATATACTTTGCCCACAAAAGCTAAACACTAGGACAACTGCCCCTAACGAAGTGGGTTCTCGGTCAGTCTTGAATGGATACATAATATCCGAGCGCCAAGATAGGCACTGATGATACTATTTTGTTCGCTCTTTATGGGCTATTGAAAAATGCAGATCAGTCTACGATGAGATTGTGTGAGAGCGGTATTATATTCCAGCAGCACCTTTCTCTATTCTGAATTTGTTTCATGGCATTTGCAACTGAACTGAACTGCAATGGATTGGATTGGAATGGAATGGAATGGAATGGATTGGAATGGATTGGAATGGAAGGGAATGGCAAGTCAGTTCCGTTGACCCGCGTAGATGGGCGCTCAGAGCGTGAGATACGAATGCAGTCCGGGGAGGATCAGCCCGACGAGGATCGTGATGAGGACCAAGATGCTATTGAGCGCGACGAGCGACCAATGGAACGAGAGCGCGCGACGAGGTCGGCCTCGGTGTCGCCGTTCGGTTCGAGGATGCAGTGGTGGCGCCATCGCCTGCACGCTGAGCCCGAGAAAGAGAACGAGCGTGGCGGTCTCTTTCGGGTCCCACGACCAGTAGCTCCCCCATGCGAGCTGGCCCCAGACCATCCCGGTGACCAGTCCGAAGAAGGTAAAGACCCATGCGCTCCGGAGCGAGAGCGTATAGAGTCGTCGTGCATGCAGCCGGATCCCGTTCGTATCGGTGCATGTTGCAGGCGCCTTCGATCCCGATCCCGATCGCGTGATGCGAACAAGCGACACGAATGCGAGAAGAACGGAGATATACCCGGCGAGGGCGAGCGGAGGGTGGATATAGACCATAAAGGGTGCATCGACCGTCATCGAACCTGACCATCGTCGACGTGACATATAGCTATTGGGTCGCCTTCACATCTCCATTGGCGCGGGTGTTTGGGTGTTCCGGAGCTCTTTTTTCTCGACTTTCCTCTCGATCAGCGACCGCCAAACCAAAGCCCGTGCTTCCTGGGGGACGATACCATGGGTGGTGGGTGACGGCCAGAGTATCATCCATCGTTTCGCCGTTTCCAGACGAAAGCTGCGCCGAGGACGGTTGCAAGCGCGAGGACGAGTATGACCACCCAGTGATAACTTGGCGCGCTCGGCGCGGCGGACGGCGCGCGCAGCGCGGGAAGCGTCACCGATCGCAGGTCGTATTCACCAACTGTATAGCAATATCCTCCCCCTCGATCGGCCTGAGCGTCACTTCTATTCGTCCCATCCTCGGGACCGGGTCGGATGCCGCCCTGCGGTACCACCGGCGCATAATACGCCGACGGCGCGACGAGCGCGCCGCTGCCGTTGGTCGGGAGGGCGAAGCTCACCGTGAGCGCGTACTCGATGCGAAGTTCGACATAGTTCACCGAACTCAACGGGCGCGGGATACGCACACCGCGACCGATGATGCCGAAGGTCCATCTCCCGTGCGATTCGGCTGCGATATCGATACTGGCGCGGTCGACGCCTGCGTTATCGATGGCGAGCTCGGATTGGTAATCCACGCTCCCGTCGCCGTCATAGTCGATGGTGAACGCGAGGTCGGCGGCGGAGAACTGTTCG
>CAZSUE010000680.1:0-3132 GCA_964609045.1 uncultured archaeon
ACGGGACGGTGACCCCCGCAACGGGCAATCTCACCACCACATTCACCTATAGCGTCACCTACACCGACCCACTCGATAATGCCGCCATGGGACCGGTCCAGGTCAATATCGACGGGACCAACCACACCATGGTCCACCAGTCCGGTGCCAACACCAGCGGCGCGGTCTATACCTATTCAACGACGCTCGACCGGAGCGCGCACAGCTATACCTTCTCTACCGAGAACGGGACCGAGACGCTGGTGCTCGGTCCATACACTGGCCCCGATGTGGCGAACCGCGCCCCCGCGCTCACCGCGTTCATTCTCACCCCCGCCACCGGCACCGGCGACGAGAACTATCGCTACGAGGTGGTCTACACCGACGACGACGACGACGCGCCGACCGCGATCGAGGTCTATATCGACGGCGTCGGCTATCCCATGGAGCTGGTCGCGACCGGTGACGACGATAGCGACGGCGACTACACCAACGGCGAGCGGTACCGGTTCGATTCAGCGGGCAATATCTCCGCCTACACGCCGGGGACGCATCGGTACTGTTTCATCGCCAACGACGGGTTCGAAACGATCGAGGCGCCCGCCACGCCGCGTTCCGGTCCAACGGTGAACGCAGCGCCCACGCTCACCGAAGGGACGGTGACCCCGCCCGCCGGCAACTCGACCCAGGAGTTCCAGTTCAAGGTGAAATATACCGACGCCGACGGCGATATACCCCAAAGCATCGTGGTGATCATCGACCAGACGGCGGTGTTCGAGCTGAACTACCTCTCGGGCGAGAACGTCACCGGCGCATTCTACACCTATAAAACCACATTGGACCCGGGCGCGCATAGCTACCGCTTCGAGGCCGACGACGGCGTGGAGACGACCACCACCGCGCTGATGAGCGGACCCATGGTGAGCGTCCCGCCGCAGCTTACCGCCGGCGCGGTCACACCCGCCGATGGGAACGCGTCGCAGCGCTATACCTACATGGTGGTCTACTCGGACGCAGACAACGACACCCCCGCCGCCGTCGAGGTCTACATCGACGGCATCCCGCATCCCATGCACCCTGCGGACGGCGCAGAACTCGATTTCACCATTGGCGTCACCTACACCTACAATACCACCCTCGCCCCCGGCCACGACCATACCTATCGCTTCGCCGCAGCGGACCAGTTCGACGCCGCCACCGGCGATACCGCCTCCAAGTCCGGCCCCACCGTCCACGCGCCACCGACGCTCACCAGCGCCACGGTGACACCCTCGCGCGGCAACACCACCACGCTCTACAACTATACCGTGCGCTACACCGATGTCGACGACGATACGCCGCTGAGCGTCATGGTCAGCATCGACAACGAGTCCTACTGGATGCAACCCGCCAGCAGTGCCGACGGCGA
Source organism: uncultured archaeon (assembly GCA_964609045.1). Taxonomy (GTDB): domain Archaea; phylum Thermoplasmatota; class Penumbrarchaeia; order CAZSUE01; family CAZSUE01; genus CAZSUE01. Next base: position 1,388 of record CAZSUE010000680.1, read on the forward strand.
CTACACCAACGGCGAGGTCTATTGGTTCGAGACGATGCTCGCGGCCGGCGACCATACCTACCATTTCAACGCCACCGACGCGTACGATGCGACCAATACCACGCTCAAAGAGGGACCCGCGGTCAATACCCCGCCTATGCTCACCCAACCCACCGTGGAACCCGCAGAGGGGAACACCACCACGCCGTTCACCTTCCATGTGACCTACACCGACGCGGACAACGACACTCCCGCCGCGCTCAACCTCTTCGTGGACGGGGCGCAGTACGCGCTCGCACCACGCGCTGGCGAGGATGGCGTCTTCACCAACGGCGAGGTCTACACCTCGACACCGATCACCCTCGCCGCCGGCGTCCGCACTTACACCTTCCGCGCATCGTACTACGAGGGCGGGTCCACGCCATTGGTCGTCGAGACCGCACCGCGCAGCGTCTTCGTCAATACCGCACCTGCATTGGAGCCGATGCCGGTGAACCCCGCCAGCGGCAACACCTCCACGCCGTTCACCTTCAATGTGACCTACACCGACGCGGACGACGACGCGCCCACCGAGGTGACGCTCCATCTCAATAACGAAGCATATGCCATGGCGCCGGCGCAGCCAGCAGATACCAACTATACCGACGGCGCCAACTTTACGCTCACCGTCCTCATCCCGCAGCTCGGGACCCAGTCCTACTATTTCACCGCCGCCGACGATAACGACACCGCGCGAACCGACATCGTGCAAGGACCGGATGTGGAACCGCAGGGCGACGAGCCCATCCTCTGGTCCGCCGCGGTCACACCAACCACGGGCACGGTCTTTACCAGCTTCGATTTCTCCGTGCTCTATACCGACCCATTAGGTCGTGCGCCCGATACCATCCAGTTGTTCGTCGACGGCACTTCTCACGCGCTGACGAACCTCAGCGGGGGCACCGATTTCGTCAGCGGCCAGACCTTCGGCACCTCGCTTTCGCTCGAGCGCGGGACGCATACCTATCGGTTCCATGCGGTGGCTGCCGGAACGACCGCCGTGGGCGATGTGGGGAACAATACCGGCCCCACGGTGCGCAACCTCCTCCCCGCGCTGAATACGCCGTTGCTCGCACCGGAAAGCGGCACGGCGGCCACGCCGTTCTCCTACGCCATCAACTACTCCGACCCCGAGAACGACCCGGCGGATAATATCACCGTCATCATCGACGGCGTCATCGAAGTACCGCTCACGCAGACCGACCCGTCCGATACCGAGTATACCGACGGCGCGAACTACAGCGCCACCATCCACGGGCTCTCCCCCGGACCGCACCTCTACCACTTCGTCGCGAAGGACGGTCACGGCGGAACCGCCCGCTACCCCAGCCTCGGCGAACTGAGCGGCCCCACCCTCAACTATCCACCGACGCTCTATCAGGGCGCCGTCATTCCCGCCGGCGGCAACGGATCGACGCCCTTCACATTCACGGTGACCTATTACGACGATAACGACGAAGCGCCGCTCTGGGTCAATGTCACAATCGACGGCGTCGACACGGGCTATCACGCCGTGTTCGACCTCGCACCGGTGGGCGGCGACGGCAACTATACCAACGGCGAACTATACCAGACCACGCTGGACCCCGACACGCTCGTCGTGGGGCGGTACAATTTCTCATTCAACGCCACCGACGGGCGCGAAGCCGCCGTCGGCGATGTCGACTTGCACATGCTGCGCGTCAACGACCCGCCCACACTCAGCGCGCCCACCGTCAGCCCCGCCC
>CAZSUE010000681.1:0-3123 GCA_964609045.1 uncultured archaeon
GATCTGAGAGGCTCCGGTCGCGTACGAGAGGATGCGATGGTGGGAGAGATACGCTAAGTGCATATAAAACTGCTGTGAACGGGCGGATCGGATCGGATCGGATCGGATCGAGCGCGGAAGAGTCCCTCCCGCGACGCGTTCAAAGGATCTTTTGGGACGCTGTCTGACAAAAGCTTCCGCAGAAGAACCAGCGCCCGAAGAGACGGGCATCGAGTATTGCGGGCAGTGGCGAAAAGCGCGTCTTTTCCATCAGCTCCGTGGGTGAGGCGGCGACGACCCGCTCCTCCTCGAGCAGCTCGGCGGAAAGCGGCTTCCAACCGGAATGACCGGCCGGTGTCACAAAGGGCGGCAGCTCGAACTCGAACTCGCGATAGTATATCGCATCGGGGATCGATCGACAAGTTGCACCACTCTTTACTTGCTGCGGTCCACAGAACCGATCCACCGCACGCCATCGGCCATCGACATAGACCTCTGGCCAGAGGAGGCTCACCCGCTCGGGAAGCGACGCAAGTGGTTCGCGGTATCGGCCCTCGTCCACGCCGTTTTCCGTTCCTCCGCCCATGGCCAGCGTACGGATCGCATCCGGCGGCGCAGATGTGGCAACCAGCCGTGTGGGGATGAACACCGCCCGGGCCAGTGCGCAAAAGAGGGTCGATTTCGCTATCCCGCCGCCACATTTCGTTGCGAGGACCTCCGACGCCGGTGTGCCGAACCGCTCGAGCTCGATGTCCTCGGCACAGCTCGGGGCCAAGATGAAATGGACGAATCCGATCAGGGTCCGGACTGCGTCCACCGCTGCGTCGCTTCGGTCGGCCAGTCGGAGCGCTGCGGAGCGGATCGCATAGGTATCGAGGTCGAGCAGCGGTGTGCTGCCGAGATAATTGTCGAACCCCTCGGGTATCGGCCAAATGAACTCGGAATAATGCGCTGCAATAGCACCGCGGAGGTGGCGGTTATGGTCGATCAAATCGTGGATCATTCCATCGAGGTCGTTGAGATGGGCGGTTATCTCCTGGATTTCAGCATCCACCGACGGCTCGGCGATATCGCAACATGCCGTCCCATGGGACCGCAGATGCTCGATACGGTCATGCAGATCGTAGAGGTCGAGGAGGGTGTGCTGCGAGAATGTCTTCACATCGTCGATATCGATATCGATGTCTATGTCTATGTCTATGTCTATGTCTATGTCTATGACGGTCTCGCTGTCGAACGCGGCTGCTCTCGCGGGTTTTGCCACATGGGGGCCAGTGCCGAAATATGAATTGAGGTTCTCGAAATGATGCTGCACCTCGTGCACCAGCCGATCGACCTCGTCCAGATGCGAAAAGAGCTCCCGCGCCTCGCGGATATTGGACCGTTTGACCAGCTTGCGACAGAGATCGGCGTGCGAGCCAAGATGCTCCAGCGCGGCATGGACCGCCGTAATATCCTTCTGCATATGGCAGAGATCGTCTAAAGGGTTCGAAACTGGCATATATATCACTACCCCTCCGGTCGATGATGCTCGGAAATCGACGATACTGTCCTCTCTTTGGGGTTCCTCGTTTGCCAACTACGGTGATGGTGCGCTACGACGATATATGCGAGGAGCGGAAAAAAAGGAGCTAGTCGCTCTTTTTTGGCCCCCCGCAAGCATCGAAGCATCAAGTTGTCATCTAACAACTAACGAGTCTCAACCACCAATTATCAACTAACAACTCTCGAGCGTCAAACGGATAGAGGATCTCACATCAGGTTCTCGGGGTTCAGCGGCTCGAGCTCATCGAGCACGAACCGGCCGTTCTTGCGGATGAGGACATCGTCGAAATAGATCTCGCCACCGCCGTAGTCCTCGGTCTGGATACAGACCATATCCCAGTGCACCTCGGATTTATTCCCGTTGTCCGCTTCGTCGTACGAGTTGCCCGGTGTGAAATGGAACGAGCCTTTGATCTTCTCGTCGAAGAGGATATCTTTCATCGCCTTGCTGATATGGGGGTTGACCCCGAGCGCGAACTCGCCGACATAGCGCGCACCCTCGTCCGAATCGAGGATCTCGTTGAGCTTTTCGGTATTCGAGCCCGTCGCTTCCACGATCTTGCCGTCCTCGAACACCAGCTTGATATTATTGAACGGTTGGCCGTGATAGACGGTGGGGGTGTTGTACTGGATCGTGCCGTTGACCGAATCTTTCACCGGTGCGGTGAAGACCTCGCCGTCGGGGATGTTCATCTCACCGTCGCATTTCACCACGGGGATATCCTTGATCGAGAACTTCAGGTCGGTGCCCGGACCGGTGATGTGCACGCGATCGGTCTTCTCCATCAGTTCCACCAGCGGGTCCATTGCCTCCGACATATTGGCGTAGTCGAGGGTGCAGACCTTGAAGTAGAAATCCTCGAACGCTTCCGTGCTCATCTCCGCCTGTTGTGCCATGGAGTGGGTCGGATATCGGAGCACCACCCATTTCGTATGTCGGACGCGCTGCTCCACATGGACCGGGAGCCACCAGTGCTTCTGATAGAGCTTCAGTTGCTCGCCGGGCACATCGGAAAGCTCGGCGGAATTGTTCGCCCCACGGACGCCGATATATGCGTCCATCTGTTCCATGCGCTTGCGTTCGAATTCACCGGTCAGCTTCATCTGTTCCTCGGTGGCGGTGTTGTAGAGCATTCGGAGTATCTCCTTGTTCTTATACGAGACGAACGGGAGCGCGTCCACCGCTCGTGCTTCGCGCACCAGTTCGTTGATGATCCCCGGGGGTACATCGAAACCCTCGATGAGCACCTTCTCGCCGCTTTTCAGCTCAATCGAATAATTAATGAGGCCTTTGGCCAATTCTGTGATCCGTGGGTCTTTCATCGTTCCACCTTCGGCTCGATCGTGACGCGCCGGGATATTGCCGGGGGCTACATAATTGTTTTGAATGGGTATGAACGGAGCGGGGAGCGGTTAGCGGGGTGCGGGGAGCGGTGTGCGGTTAGCGTGGAGCGGTGTGCGGTTAGCGTGGAGCGGTGTGCGGTTAGCGTGGAGCGGGGTGCGGTGAGCGGTGTGCGTGGAGTGGTGTGCGGTGTGCGGGGTGCGGGGTGCGGGGAGCGGGGAGCGGTGGGCGGGGTGCGGGGTGCGGTGTGCGGGGAG
>CAZSUE010000682.1:0-3123 GCA_964609045.1 uncultured archaeon
TCGCTGGAGTTCGATCCGTCGAAGCGTATCGCCTCGTTTACCTCCACAACGGTGGCGTTGGCGGCGCTGACCGGCACCGGCGCGCGGTTGGGCGCCGCTTGGACGGTGATATTGACGCAATCGGTATCGTTCGCGTCGCCGTCGCTGACCATGAGCGTCACGGTGTACTGGCCGCTCTCTGCAAAGCGATGCTCGACGCGGCTCCCGCTCGCATCGACGCCGATCCCGTCGGTCGCGTTGAAGTCCCAATAATAATCGAGCGGGTCACCGTCGCGGTCGCTGGAGTTGCCGCCGTCGAACACGACGCTCTCGTTTACAGTGGCGGTGCGGTCCTCACCCGCGTCTGCCACCGGCGGCTGGTTGGGCGGTGCGCTCACCGTCACCGTACATCGGTCGATATCCGATGCGCCCTGCGGGTCGATAACCTCAACCGTGGCGGTATAGGTTCCCGCCATGGAATAGATATGGGAAACGATACTCCCCGTGCGGGTGGTGCCGTCACCGCATGCCCATGTGAAGCTGAGGTCGGACTTTGTATCATCGGGGTCGAACGAGCCCGATGCGTCGAGGAGCGCCTCCATGCCGGTGCGCACCTCGATGTCGGGACCGGCGTCTGCGACGGGGGGCTGGTTCTCGGGGTCCGGCTCTGGTTCGGGTTCTGGCTCGGGTTCTGGCTCGGGTTCTGGCTCGGGTTCTGGCTCCGTATCGGTGGCTTGGACGGTGACGGTGCAGGTGTCGTCGTCATAGAGCTCACCGTCGCTGACGATCGCGCGCACCGTATACTTGCCGGCGGCGGTATAGCGGTGTCGGATACGGATACCTTCTGCGGTGGCCCCGTCGCCCAGCGACCACGATACGGTGAGCTGGTCCGTTGGTGTTTCCGGGTCGGACGAACCGCTCGCATCGAACCAGACCGCCTCATCGACCTGCACGGTGCGGTCCGGTCCAGCGTTGGCGATCGGCGGGCGGTTCGGGCGCGCCTCCTCGTCGCCATCATCATCGAAATCCGTATCGGGTCCCGAACCCTCCGGCTCCGGGGTCGTTCCCCCGTCCTTTGGGCCGTTCTCATCGCCCGTGCCGCTCTCGTCGAAACACCCGCCCATTATTGCCGAGAGGAGGAGAACTGCGATGCAGAGAAGGGTCGTGAACTTAGCTGGACTACGGATAGAACGCTGATCCGGTTCGGGTCCAGAAAGATCGGTCACGGCTCACCACCATCGAGACCGTTTTACGACGCTGGCAAAACGAGGACGCTAGCTCTCGGCGCCCTCGACCGCTGTGGCCGGGAACGGTCCATATTTCTTATGGTCGCTCTTCCTATTTAACTCTAGAGCGCCTGATGCCCGCCCCATCACGATCATAATTGCATCATCTCATATGAGAATTCACGCACCCTCCGCTCCGCGCCCCCAAGGCGCCGGCGACCGTGCCAATTCTTGTTCGATCCAGATAGCGGATAGCGGATAGCGTATCGCAGGGGGCTCGCCAGGTGTGGCCAGAGGAGAATACGATCGTTGCGACCGGCGCTCGAGGATCGATGCGACGGGGGGCCGGCGTGGTCGACTGTTCGACCCGTGATGCTCAATTCAGCTCTGCGATGAGCGGGGAATATTTATTGTGGATATAGCAGAAGCTCTGGCGCCCGTCGCGCTCGATCTGGACCCGCCCCTCGTCGAGGAGGTTATTGACATGGTAATTGACCACTTGCCGGCTGAGGTCGAGCATATCTGCGATGGTCGTCTGGGAGAGCCCGGGATGCTCCATGAGTGTCTTGATGATCTGGCCCTCGACGGAGAGACCGACATCCTTCATCCCGTACGGATAGTACCGGCGGTAGACACCGTCCTTCTTCGATTTGATCAGTTCCGCGCGCTCGAGCCGCCGGAGGTGGTACGACAGCACCCCGTTCTTGAGGTCGAACTCGTGCATCAGCGCCGAGAAATGGTAACCCGGATTCTCGCAGATAAAATCGTAGAGGTCGGCGCGGAGGTCGTGCTCGAGGATCTTATGCCGCTTGATGCGCGAATAGAGCGGGAGTAACCCGACCATGAACGAGGACCGTCCAGTGGGCGTGCCGGCGAACCATCCCGCCAGCCCGAGGAGGCTCAGTGAGGCGGTGGTGGTGGCAATGGACGCGAGCCTGCCGGTGTCGCCCTGCTGGGCGGGGCCATCCACGGTGTCGAGCTCCGTGACCGTTTCGTGTTCGGTGTGGGTGTAGTATATCTCCGGGTTGCCGTCGCGGGTGTCGACCCAAGATACATGGAGGCGGTCGGACCGGTCCACGACGAGCTGCGGTCGCTTCGATTCGAACGAGGCGTAGGTGACGCGCTGGGGCGACCGTGCAAGAGCCCCTTTTGGTGTGAGCGCGAGATAATAGAGCTCGGCGTTCGGCGCGAGCCGACCGTTCTGCCAGACGATATGGAGCGTCCCCTCGGCATCGACATCGATGACCGGATGGTACGCGTCGTAGCGCGCGGTGGTGAGGCGCGTGTCCTCGTATAGGATGGTGCCGTCGGTGGAGAGCTGGAGGTAATGGATATTATAATCGTCGTCGCGCGCGGTGCTCCGCCCGTCGCCCCAGACCACATGGATATGGCCGCGCGCGTCGACCACGGCGGAGGGATCGAGGAGATATGGTTCGGGGACGCTGACCAATATGGTGTCGTCGATGAGCACACCGCCGCTGGCGTGGAGCTTGCTGTAATGGAGCGTGGTCCCCTCGCGGCCGTTGTCGCCCCAGAAGAGATGGAGGTCGTCCTCCTCGTCGCAGACCACCGTGGGGTTATACGAATCGAGGATGGTGTGGCTGATGCGTTGCTCGGCGATCTCGGGTACGCCGCGCGCGTCGAGTTTCGAATAATAGATCTCGAAGTTCTGGTCGCGGAGATCGGTCCAAAATATGTGAACGGAGCCGGTGCTATCGTAACAGAGCGCCCCCTTGACCGCCGGCTCGTCGCGCACCGACTCGACGGTGCGCCGATCGCGTGAGGCGACATCGGTGCGGTCGCGCGAGAACTGGAGGCAATCCTTCGGCTGGAGGTGCGTGACCTCCACCGCGGCGGTGTATTCTTTCCCGTTGGAGGAGAGCTGTTTGTAGAGGAACCTCAGATCGGTGGCGGTGCG
>CAZSUE010000683.1:0-3120 GCA_964609045.1 uncultured archaeon
CGCCTATCGGTCTGATGCATAATCGTTATGCAACACCCGGATACCCTGGTCTCCATCTCCTCGCACGGCCTCTGGCCGCCTATCATTCTGCTGCATACCTCACCGTTATGCAACACCCGGATATCTTTGCGCGTCGCACCAGTGGGTCACCGTGGCCTCGATAATTATTGTATCCAGCAGAATCGCAGCTCGAATGGATTTCTCGAATGCGGTACTGATCGGTTGACTTCGCAAATGTCGCGGTTTGGTCATATCGCCCGTCGCCGCTCTTCGCCCGTCGCTCTCAACCTCTGCTCTTCGTCCATTCAGACCCGGAAGATCACCTTCTCGTTCTTGAACATCCGCACGCAGAAATAGATGAGGATCGCGGTGAGGATGAGCGTCGTGATCGTACTGACGAGTAACTGCAACGCGGTCAGTTTCCCGAGGAACGCGTTCTTGAGCGAGAAGAGCGCGCCGATGAACGGTGCCGCGTAATACCCGAGCGAGAGCTGGAAATCGATGCTCATACTGGCGACGCCGATGACGATCACGATGATATAGATCGGCGTGATCAGCGAGCTCCCCTCCTTGATACTCTTGGCATAGGTCCCTACGAGCACGATGATCGAGACGATGAGCGCGGAGAGCGGGATGAGGATCACAAGAAGTGCGAGCCCCACGGTCGCGTTCAATGATGCGAACCCGAGCGCGGCGGTCCCTGCGGCAGGGCCGAGGAACGAGATGGCGCCTGCGAGCGACGCCGCGATGCCCGCGAAGGTGCACCCTGCGGAGATGAACGCGACGAGCATCACGGCGAGGATCTTCCCCATGACGATCGATTCGCGCTTGATACGGTTCACGAGGAGCGTCGAGAGCGTGTTCCGCTCCTTCTCGCCCGTGATCGTGTCCAGCCCCACGCTCATAGCACCGGCGAAGAGATAGATCACGATGAGATACGGCACGAGCTGACCGAGGAACGCGCCCGATTTCTGCTGCTTCGTCGCCTTATCCTCCGGCGCGTACCCGATGGGGTTGAGCGCGGACGGCGCGAGGTCGACGCGCTCGATACGGTCGTAGACGATCTGGCGCGAGTAGTTCGCCACCGCAGTGGTAAATATCTCCAGCGCATAATCCGAGCGCGAGACCGCCGAATTGTAGAAGACGGTGAGATTGAGCGTCGCGTTCAGCGACGCGTTCAACTCCTCTTCGAACCCGGGCGGGAACGCGACATAGAGGAATATCTCCTCCTCGCGGAGCGCGGTTGTCGCATTGTCCACCGCGACATATTCGAAGGTCTCGGTTCCGTTGACCCGCTCCATGAGCGCGGGGGCGTGCTCGGCGCCCTCGACCATAATGGGGAGCGTCTGCTCGCGCACCTTGGTCACGGAGACGGTGGCGAAGAACCCGAGCGCGCCGAAGATGAGCGGGAAGATGAGGAACGGCACGAGCGTGATCGAGAGGACGAGCCGCCGGTCGCGGAAGATGCCCTTGAGCTCCTTGCGCGCGATGACCAGTGCGTCGCGGGCGATGCTCAGAGCGGCACCTCCGCAGCGGCGAAGAAGACATCGTCGAGGTCGGCTACACCGTAGCGCCCTTTCAGCTCATCCGGTGTGCCCACACATCGGAGCCCCCCTTCATGGATGATCCCGACCCGGTCACAGAGTTTCTCGGCGATATTCATCGCATGCGTGCTCACCAAGAGTGTTTTCCCCTCATCCCTCAATTGCTTGAGGTACTCGATCACGGACCGCGCGGTGATGATATCGAGCCCATTCGTCGGCTCGTCGAAGACGACCACCGGCGGCGAATGGATGAGCGAGACCGCGATGGCCGCTTTTTGCACCGTCCCGTGCGAGAGCTGATCGATCACCGTCGAGCGATACTCTTCGATGGCCAACCGCTCGTAGAGCTCGGCCCGCCGCCGCTTCATAACCGCGTCGGGGACCTCGTTGAGCTTCGCGAAGAACGCCACCAGCTCGTCGGGGGTGAAATTATGCGACAGCTTCATGTCCGCGGTAAGGAACCCCAGCCGCGACCGGACGTCGTTCGCCGCCGCCACCGTGTCGAACCCGCCAACGGTCACCCGCCCGCTCGTCGGCTGAAGGAGCGTCGAGACCATGCGCAGCGTCGTCGTCTTCCCCGCGCCGTTCGGCCCGAGAAGGCCGAATATCTCGCCCTCATCAACTTGAAAGGTGAGGTTGTCAACGGCGGTGACCGATTTCTGGCGGGTGTAGAAGATCTTTGTGACCGAATCTATATTGAGCACGAGCGTTCACCGTTGATGCTTATTCTATGTATATTGCCATCCCCGCGAGTCCAGTGAACTGGAGCGATGGGTCGAGGTGGCACATCCCGCGGTGAATTTAAAACTTTCTGCACCGGTGAAACCGCTCGCTCGCGTGTGCATGCGCGCGCGGGTTTTCGGTCGATCCGAGAACGAGACGATCGCTACGGGCCCGCACCGGGCTCATTTATATGCTCCTCTATATGCGCCATAACGGTGTACCGATCATCCCGCTCCTCCCCCTCCGCCGTCCTCACCCTCCTCACCGTCTCCGCCGCCACCTCCCTCACCGTCTCCGCCGCCACCGTCCCCACCGTCTCCACATTAACCTCGTCGGAACCGGTCGAAGAATCCGCCCCCACTGCCGGTACCGGTACCGGTAACGCCGTGATCGCCCGAAGCGCTGAAATCCGATCCGTGCTTCTCGTGCCGGCGCAGCTCCTTCAAGAGTTCGCGCTGCTCGCTATCGAGCTCTTTGGGGGTCTTGACGATAACGCGCACATGCTGGTCGCCGCGGCCGGAGCCGCGCATGTGCGGGACCCCCTTCCCGCGCAGCCGGAGCACCGTATGGGTCTGGGTCCCCGCCGGCACATGGATCTTGGCATGCCCTTCGATGGTGGGCACTTTGAGGTCGGCGCCGAGGGCGGCTTGGGAGAAGGTGATCGGCACCTCGCAGACGAGGTCGTCGCCGACGCGGTCGAAGAACTCGTGCGAGCGCACATGGACCACCACATAGAGGTCGCCGGGCGGCCCGCCGCGCTCGCCCTTCTCGCCTTTCCCGCGCACGCGCAATCGAGCACCGTCGTTCACACCGGCGGGGATGGTGATCGATATTTTCTTGCTCTCACGCACCT
>CAZSUE010000684.1:0-3119 GCA_964609045.1 uncultured archaeon
TATTTCGACGGGAGCGCCTCCAGCGACCTCGAGGACGCGCTCGACGAGCTCACATTCCGATGGGATCTCGACGGGGACGGGTTCGTGGATTCCACGCGGACAACACCGACGCGAGCCTATAGTACGCCCGGTGAGAAGACGATCACACTGACGGTGACCGACACGCTCGGTGCGTCGAACCGTTCGTCGGTGACGATCACTATCGACGAGATTGCGGGTGGCGGCGACGACACCGACGGTGATACCGACGGTGATAGCGATGGCGGTGATACTGATACCGGTGAACCCGCCGCAGAAGGGGGTATGATCTCCGCGGATCTCTATACCATCCTTCTCGTCGCCCTTTTGGTGGTCCTCGGCATCATCGTCATCTCGGCGTTCATGCGGAACCGTTCCCGGCGTCGCAAACCACCAACACGGCCAGAACGGCGGAGGACCACCGCCTATCGGGCACGAGCGCCTGCGGTAAAACGGAAACGATCACGCACTACGGCTGCTGGGCGCAGACCAGGAGTGAAGCCCGAGGAGAAGGGCGAGGATAGAGGTGAACCCGAAACGGGCCATGCGCATCGGAGGGTAAAAAAGAAGAAGAAGAAGAAGGTTGAGCGGGCCGCAGAGGGTCCGCAAACGGAGGAGGATGAACCGACACCGGAGAGGGCGACCAAAAGGGTGGCGGTGTCCGCGCGCGACCGCGGACGCGCTGTCGATGCGGCGGAGACGGAGGACGACCTTCTCGAATTCATTGGCAGCGGTTTTGGCCGTGCCGGCGCCGATTTGGCCGAGGAGGTCCGCGGCGAGGTCGACGCGGAGCTCGAGGGATCCGATGAGCTACGCTCGGCGGCCACACTGCGCGAATCGCTCGCCGCAGAGCTCGGTACTATGGACGAGATCGAAGGACTCGAGGAGTTGGAGGAGCCGGAAGCGGACCTGGCGGCGGAGGACGCCGACGAAATAGGAGCAACGATCGGCGAACCGGTACAGCTGGAATGCCCGCGCTGCGGCGAGCTTTTCGCGCTTCCCGTCGAGGACGCGCTCGATACCACGGGACCGTCACGGACCATGGTCTGCCCCAACTGCGGCCTCATCGGATCGATCGAGCGGCCCAGCGAGTCCGAGTCCGAATCCGAGACCGCCCGGTCTGTCCAGCAAAGAGCGACGGCCGGATCGGAGCGGAGGCGAGCGGCGGGATCGCAAACGAACAACGGCGTGGATATGGATATGGATATGGATATGGACATGGATGTGGATTTGGACAGTGATAATGACCTAGACATAGATATGGATTTGGACAGTGATAATGACCTAGACATAGATATGGACATGGACGGCGATAATGACATAGATATGGACATGGACGGCGATAATGACATAGATATGGACATGGACATGGACATGGACATGGAACCGGATCTGGAGCAGGAGGGTCTCAGTGTTGCGGATGTCTGGACCGACCTCGATGACGAGGAACTGGATGTTTCGGCGATCACCGAATTGGAGCGTGAGGGCTCCGAGGAAGACGATCGGGATAAAGGAGATGACAACGCGCCGAGCGCCTCCGCGGACGATGACGCGGTCGAATCCAGTGATGAGGATATCGATTATTAGTATATGACCGTATACGACCGTATACGACCGCTTTTGTCTATCTTTTGCACCGGAACCGGCTCGGGACCACGGATCGATCGTCGTGAGGATAAGAACTGATCTATTCGGCCGTTTCGATCCGTTCTCTCACCTCATCTGGCTCCGTTCACAAAAAATAAATAGAGACGCCAATAGTGCAGAGTGAACCCATGCCGAATGTGCTGTATAATACTATCTTGCGTGAACTGGAAACGCGTCTTCCCGACATCATCGCGCGCGGGACGCTGAAACGTAGTCTCGAGGTGAATAATTATTACCCGGATACGATCTCCTCCTCGCAGATGCGGGTAGCGCTCAAGGAGCATGTCTATCCCTCGATACGCTCGTTCCTCTCCACCGAGGAATTCCGCAACCTCAAGCGCCTCCTCACCAAGATCCTCCGGGAGAGCTCGTGGTGAACCGAAACGAGGCGAAAAAGAGCGTTCGCTCCGAAATGTATCGGTATGGGTTCGCAGATCTATTCGTGAGGGGAGGTCTGGACCGCTTACGGTTCGCAGCATTGACCGAAATTGCGGTTCCTCTTTCAATCCGCTCCCGTTCCTCCCCGATCTCGACGATACATTAATAAAATGAATAGATCGATAGGGGTGGTGTATCGAGACCAGTGACGGATCGGTGCACTCGATGCAGGCGGTTGGTGCATCCGAGTCGGCACGGTTTCTCGCCACATTCATCGTTGCTCTTACCATCTTCTTTCATTGATCACTGGTAATGGCTATCAGCGGTGGACGATCGGCCCCCGATGAGGTAGACGCCATGGCGGACGCAACAGATACTGATACTGACACTGATACTGACACTGATCCTGAGACTGATTATGAGACTGATATTGAAATTGACACTGAGGCTGAGGTTGAGGCTGAGGTTGAGGAAAACGCCGCGGTCATCCATTCGCCCGATGCCGAATTCAGTTTCGAGAACTTTTATACCGACGGTGCGAACCGTTTCCCCGCCTCTGTGGCTCGTGCCGTTGCCAAGACCCCCGGTGACGCTTATAACCCGCTCCTTTTCTACGGGTCGAGGGGCGTGGGCAAGACCCACCTCCTCCATGCGATCGGGAACGCCATCGCCGTCCTCCACGAGCGCGCGCAGGTCGCGTATATCCATGCGTCAGCGTTCGCCGCCGCTGCAGTTCACGCCGCTGAGGAAGATGAGAACGAAGCATTTCGCGCGCCGTTGCGGGATGTGGATGTGCTTCTCGTCGACGACCTCGAAACGCTTGGCGACGATCGACTCGTGCATTCTGAGTTCGCCACCCTCGCGCTGGGGTGTTACTCGAACCGCAAACAGCTCGTCATCACCGCCAATAGGCCGCACGATCGGCTTGCGCTCCTCGACGACGATCTCTCCCGGCTCTTGAAAAAGGGGTTGGAGGCGAAGCTGGAGCGGCCGGATTTCGAGGCGAAGCTCGCGATGATCAAACGCGAAAAGTTGATGCAGCGGCTCAGCTCGCGGTTCAAGGCGGATGCTTGAAC
>CAZSUE010000685.1:0-799 GCA_964609045.1 uncultured archaeon
ATCGATGAGCTTGATCGCCTCCCAGGCATGATGAGTGAGCATCGAGCGAACGAACGTATTGGCGTCGGAGCCGTTGAGCGTAACCCCGTTCCCGTTTGCGTAAAGGGTGCTGCGATCGATGGTATTGTTCGAAGAATAATGAAGGAAGAGCCCCAGCGTATTATTCGAACTTCTAAGCGTTTCGATCGCGTTGCGGTGTGATGAGAGGAGCTGCATTCCCTCCCAGGAATTATTCGACACCGTGTTATTGACGAGCCGGTTGTCGTGCGAGCGCTCGAGCGTGACCCCGTTGCCGTTGCCGGTACAGTGGTTCGAAACGAGCGTATTATTCGTGCTATTGATCAGCTGGATACCTTCATAGGTATTATTGTCGATCTCATTGGCTTCCAGCGTCGTATCCTGGGTCCCATTGATGACGATACCGGCTGTATTGTTCGTACAGCGATTCGATCTCAACTCACTCGCGTTCACCGCGATGCAGAGCACACTTTCGTTGTTATCTTCAAAAATACAGTGCTCGATACCGAGGTCCGTGGTGGTATTGCAATAGATACCGTGATCGCTCCGATAGAGCGAACAATTCTCGACACGGCCGTGGGAGAGGTTATAGAGCGCGATACCCGCCGGCCAGTGGTACGGTGTGGCGGACGCGCCGCTCCCGTTCTCGATACGGCAGTTCCTGATGATGAAATACGCACTGGTATTGGCGATCGCGATCGCGCTTTTGTCCCCCTCGGCGTCGATATGCCAGTCCTCGATAATATAGGGCGATGCGGCGCTTCCGTCACCCGCCACAACA
>CAZSUE010000685.1:809-3114 GCA_964609045.1 uncultured archaeon
CCGTTGGGCGCGGTGAACGCGCTGTCGTTCTCGATGGTGATCGGTTCATGCGGTGTGAGCGTGCCGCGGGTCCATCGGATGCGACCTGTCCGTTCGGGAGCCGCGCTGGCGTTGGCAGCCATGGCTAATCTCGCCGGTTCAAGTGTTTCTTCGAATGGACCGTTATTTGCGTTTGGAGCCGCATGAACGCACGAGGGTGCGTCACCGCATGTGAGCTGGCGCTGCTCATGTGCTCGAGACGCCGCGAGGATCACGATGAGCGTTACACCCAGTGCGATGACGAGGTAGAGAGTCGACCGTATTGACATCATGCTACCCTCTTTGGCCACTTCTGTGGCCTGCGCTCCCACCCCCTCGGTATCGTCGTACCCGGTTGCACGGAGTGGTCTCCGGCAACCATTGCCCCGGGAACAAGTATAAACTCTATCGTATCATATTAATCTATGCATTCTGCGCTATTATTCTGCGGGGTGATGCCATCTCAGGCCGCTGGCTCATTCCATTCAAAGGATCGAGTATATATGTTTTCGCCAAAAAGGCTATTAAGTAGGTGCTCTGCCTGGAATGAGCCCGCTCGCTCATCCGATGTGTCGTTCGATCGGCCACGGTGCGCGCTCCATCTCCCGCGCCACCATTCTCGACCGTTGCCGAGAGCATCCGATGCTCCATGGCATATCGCGCAGCTCATCGTTCAAACGCGCTTGAGTAATTTCCGGAACTCGCGCCGTTCCGCCCGGGCGATATCTTCGCCTTTGAACGCTTTCGTGATGGCGACGAGCTTCTCGATCAGCTCTTCCATTTGCCCGCGGCTCAGCGTGGCCTCGGCGATGGTATCGTAGTCGAGCGAGACGCGTCGGCATTGTTGCCGGACCATCGGCATGGCCGCCTCCGCACCGCCGTGGCGCTGGCAAAAGAGCGCGACGATGCGCTCGGCAGCGCCGCGGAGGTCTGCCAAGCTCTCAGCCACACAACTATCATGAACGAGGAGATCGCAGATGCGCACGAACGCCGCTTCGACATGTACGCCGGTCTTTGCGCTGGTGGCGAAATAGGACCCGTCGTTCGCTTCGGCCAATTGCGCCAGATCCTCGGGTGCGAACGCCGCCTTCTCGTGGAGGTCCACCTTGTTGGCGAGGTAGACCACAGGGACCCTCCCGGCCACGGAAAAGAGGAGCTTCGACCATTTGGCGGCGTTGGTGAGCGTGGGGCGCTGGGTAATATCACAGACGACCATTGCGCCTTCGGCGCCCTTGAAGTATTTCATCAATATCGTTCGGTATTTGCGCTGACCCATGGTGTCCCAGATCTGTAACGAGGTGGAAAAGGTCTCGCCGTCGATGGTCAGCTCCACCACCTTCTTGGAGACCTTCACGCCCATGGTGGAGAGGTAGCGTTCGTCGAAGGTGTCGTGGACGAACCGTCGGATCAAGCTGGTCTTTCCGACACCTGGATCGCCGATCAAGCAGATCTTCTTGCGAAAGTCGATAGATTGCATGAGAATAACCCAATTGGTCGCATTGAACGCTGACCCACGGAGGCACCGGCACATGCAGGTTGCGTTTGTCCTGCAAAGCGTTCGTTGTTGCACCAACCCGGATGGTCTGCCGAGAGGCCGGTTGAGAGTAGGCCCAGTCGCACATAGACCATTATAGGATTATATATATTGGCCTTATGAAAGGTAATAACGCCCGACGAGCGAGGCGCCGTTGCGGTTCTATCCCGCATTGTCCGGCGGAGATCTCCACATACCGCCGATCGGAACGACGCATCGTTCCAAGCGGTGCGCGAGGGGTACGAATGCCGATGTCGGCGCGTTTTAGGAACAGAAAGACGAAGCGAGCGCGCTCTCCTTCTTTGTAACATGGTCACATGGTCACATGGTCACAGGGTCTATAGCTTCATTCATCCGTTGGAAATTTGCCCCGTTCCCTACACCCGACGCTTTACGCCATAAGTCAACACTGACGAGCAGGTGAATGACCAACGTGCGTACGAACAAACGGGCATTAGAGCCGCTTTTGCCCTCTTTTCTACCTGCGTATGGACGGGGAGAACCACTGCTCAATAGTTATGGCATAAAGGGTATGAACCGAATCGCCCGAATAACCCCTGCCCCCCGGTTTTTTGGATCATGGGGAGTATTCACGGCCCAATGGGTGCATTCCAGGTTCTGGGTTAGGCTAAGTAGGGCGTGGACGGCAGGCGAACGGGCGCTTGACGGGGCGGGTGGGGGGAGCAGCATCGAATGAATCGAATTAACCGAATCGGCCATACTGCTTTGCAGTAGTCACGACCAGCGAGCACA
>CAZSUE010000686.1:0-3111 GCA_964609045.1 uncultured archaeon
TTCGGTGCTGCACAGATACGCCATAGTGCCTCCGGCACTGTCAGTCTCCCCGAACTTCTTCGAAGTTTCGGTGATCTGTCACGTTTCGCGGTGCGAAACGCCAAGCCACGGAAACACCTGCGGTGATTTCCGTGCTGCGATCGGCGTCTATGCGAACTGTTCAAAATTTCGAACCCCTTCGAAAAGTATGACAAACCATCGTGGGTCGAAATTGTTACATATAGAGTATGACCATGAATGTGATGCAATGTGACGCGATAAACGATCACGGTCATGGTCATGGTCACGGTCACATGCATGGTCACAGGCATGGTCACGGTGGCGGCTGCGGGTAAAACACAGGATGCAGGTAAAACACGGGATGGCGAACGATGGCAACGGTTCTTGTGGTCAATGACGACGATGAAACGCGCCAGAGGCTCCAACAGTGGATCGAGGGCGCCGGGCATACGGTGAGCGGATGCGCGACATGGGCGGACGCGCTCGAGGTCCTCGCGACGGATGAAGGGGATCACAGGGCTACTACTACCGAGATCGAGATTTTCGTCGTCGACCTCGACGGCACCGATATCGCACCTAACGATATCCGCTCCCAGCACCACGATCTGACATTTGACATCCCGCTGATCCTGATCGCTGGCGGAGGAGACGAGAACGAGGGTGAGAATGGAGACGGGGACGAGGATGGAGAGGGTATGGACGACGCACAACCCGTAGCTGGCGGAGCGGGCTACGGGCTGGTCGATCATCTCGCCGCGCCGGTGCAAAAAGGCGCGCTCCAGCGTGCGGTGGCCAGGGCGGCGAAGCTGTCCCTCTTCACGAAGGAAAAGCGCCGGTGGGAGCGGGATCGTTCGGTGCTCGATAGCATCGCCGCTATCGTGCAGCAGACAGGCGCTGCCCGCGTGCTCCTCGATGCGGTCTGTACGGAAATGATCGCAAGTTTCCCGTTCGATGGTGCAGCGCTCTATTCTTACAACCCCGACGCAAGCGTCTTCGAGCTCGAGGTCTATGAGGCGCTGTCCGCATGGCTGGTGGAGCGTATCCAGAGCGTTGATCGGGGAAGTTGGCCGCTTAGGGCGCTCCTTGAGTACGGTGGAAAGACGAGGATCGAGGACCTCGCCGCGCGCGATGATCGGCCCGATACGCCGTTCGCCCAGGAAGGATACCGGACCCTGGTTGCGACGCTGTTACAGATCGGCGAGGAGCCCGTGGGAGCGTTCTTCTTCCTCTCAGAACGCGGCTGGGCAGCTGGCGCCGACGCGCCCGCGCTCATCGACGCGGTGGCGACCCGTGTCGCGCCCGCACTGGACAATCTCCAGTTGATCGAACAGTTGCGCGAGCGGGTCGTGGCACGCAATAAGCGCCTTCGGGAACGAAACGAGAAGATCGAGACGCTCATGATCCAGCGTGCCAAGGCGAGCCGTGCGCGTACGGAGTTCCTCGACAAAATGAGCGAAGAGCTGCGCGCACCGCTCAATTCGATCATCGGATTCACTTCGCTCGTCATGGAATCCATGAACGGGGACGATGGAAAGGAACAGATGGAGCATCTCTCCATCGTGCTCAGTAGCGCCGAGCACCTCCTTTCCGTGATCAATAGCATCCTCAAACTCAGCAAGATCGAAGGCGGTACGACGACGCTCGAGCCCGAACGGTTCGCACTTTGCGATGTGGTCGAGGAGTGTTTCGAGATGCTGCGACCGCACCTTTCGTCGAAGCCGGTGGTGTTTCGCACCGACATCCCCGAGACGCTCCCCGACATCTTTGCAGACCGTCGCACGATCCAGGAGGTTCTTGTCCATCTCCTCTCCAATGCGGTGAAGTTCACCAAGGAAGGGTCGGTGGAAGTAACGGCTCGACCCACATCGTCCCGCAACGATGTGGAGGTCGCCGTGATCGATACGGGGACGGGGATCAGACCGGAAAAGATGGGCGACCTCTTCGAGCCGTTCAAGAGCGCGGACGATGAAGCGCACCATGAAGAACGGGATGGAGAGCGGGAAGGACGGACGGATCGCGACAGCAGCATCGGGCTGGGCTTGGGCTTAGCCATCTCGAAACGGCTCGTCGAACTCCATGGCGGGATGATGAGCGCGGAGAGCGATTATGGGCAGGGGTCGCGGTTCTCGTTCACGATCCCAGTCTTCGAAACGGGGGACGCCGCAGCACCCGCAGCCGGGTCAAGAGCTTCGAGCCGTGTCGGTGCCGCCGACGCACCCAGTGACCAATTGGCCCCTGTCGACGTCACCTCGATGGCGCCTTCCGCCGAGGAGCTGGAGGAGGGCGCGCCGCGGGGGCTGGTGCTCGTCATCGACGATGATCCGAATATCTTCCGGCTCTATCACAGCTACCTCGACCCGCAGGGATTTATGCTTATCGGTGCAAAGACGGACGAGGAGGGGTACCGCCTCGCAAAGCAATGGAAGCCAGATATCATCATCCTCGATATCATCCTCCCGGAGAGGGGTGGGTGGGAGCTGCTGCGGCGGTTGAAGGCCGACCCGGCGACGCGCGATATCGCAGTGATCGTTGCGTCGGTGGTGGAGGAGCCCAAGCGGGCGCTGGAGCTCGGCGCGGTGGAGAGTCTGACAAAACCGATCTCGCGGCAGAAGTTGCTCCATGTGCTCGACATGCTCCAAGCCGAAGACGAAACATGGTCCATCCTCGTCATCGACGCCAACCGCGATGATCTCGAACTCTACCATGCGATCCTCGAGCCCGAGGGGTATGGCGTTCACACTGCATACACCGTCGAGGAGAGTCTCACGATCGCAAAGGTGCGCGAACCGGATCTGGTGATCCTCGACCCGTCGTCGATGGAGGGTGAGATGCATACGTCGGCGCTCCTCGACGAATTGGCCGCGAGCCAACCGGCGGCAGCTCTCCTCGTGGTCACCAGCGCGCAGGAGCGGCCCATTGGAGAACGGGCGCGGCGCCGCCAGTACCATGGTACGATAGAAGTACTACTGAAAGAGGAGTTCACCGTGGACGACCTCACCGGGACCGTACGGGCGATGCTGGAGAAGGGGCGACCCGATCGACGGGGAGCGTAATCGCTGCGAACAGTGCGACCTCGCACCGCCTCAAGAGACGGTGGGGGGGAGAGAGAGC
>CAZSUE010000687.1:0-3102 GCA_964609045.1 uncultured archaeon
GATCGCCCATCGCACGAGAACGGACCGCCGCGCCGCGCCACTGATGGCGACACCGATTTGGGAGAGACGACAACGACGCGCATGCTGACCACCGGCATCTTCGCCGATGACAGCGGCCAGATCCGGTTCGCAGCGTTCGGGACGCTCCCTACCGCACTGCAAGCGGATATGCCGCTGAGGATGATCGGCGCAGCGGTCGATAGCTGGAACGGGCCGCAGCTCCGTATGACACGACACACCGCACTGGTCCCGCTCGAGGAGGGCGCCGTTCCCGCTCGCAACGAGCTCGCCGGTGCCACCCCGCGGTCCATCGCCTCCATCATCGAGAACGGCGGCGGGGTCAACCTCTCCGTCGAAGGGTTCATTCTGGATATCCGAGACGGCTCCGGGCTGATCATGCGCTGTCCGGAATGTGCCCGCCCGCTGCGCAGCGGCGCCTGCTGGGAACATGGCCCCGTCGAAGGAACGCCCGATCTGCGGGTGAAAGCCACAGTGGACGATGGAACCGCCGCAGCCACGGTGATCCTCGATCGCGAACTGACCTCGACCCTACTGGACCGTTCGGTTGACGATTGCATCGTAGTCGCGCGCAAGAAGATGAGTCGCGAAGCGATCTACGACGAGGTCGTGGATACCCTCGTGGCCATGCCGGTTCTGATCGTCTGCGACGCGCGCGTCGAGGGCGCGTTCCCGCTCCTCTTTGCGCGTTCCTGCGAGATCATCGAACGCGATGTCGGTCTCGATGCCATGCACCTCCTCCAGGAACTCGAGCGCGACCTCGACATCGATACCGATACCGATACCGACGATCCGAAGGTACGATACGGTTCGGAGGATGAGAGCGGCGCGATCATGGAGCAGGAGGTCTGAAGGTGCAACGTCGTGAACCCGCCTGGCGGGTCTTCGCCTACGAGCTCAACGCCGCCCGGACCGAGCTACGATCGGAGAGCGGCACGCGTCAGCCGGTCTATATCCTCACTCCCCTCGGCGCACGCATCCGTCGCGTGTTCGTCACCGGCGTGCTCACAGAGGTCCAGAACCGCGGTGACGACGGTGATCCGTTCTGGCAAGCGCGACTGACCGATCCCACCGGCGTCTTCTCGTTGCGTGCGGGGAGCTACCAGCCACAACCGTCAAAACTGCTCGGGAGCGTAACCCCGCCGCTCTTCCTCAGCGTGGTGGGAAAGGCGCGATCGTATCGTCCCGATGAGGATCGCATCTACATCGACCTCTGGCCGGAGAGGATCCGCGTCGTCGAGCGTGGCACCCGTGATTTCTGGACATTGGAAGCCGCGCGCGCGACCATCGGGCGCGTGAAAGCGTTCGACATCTACCGCCGTCTCCAGCAGGGCGAATATGTCGATGCCAATGCTCGGAGAACGGTCCCGCAGCGGTTGCGCGAAGGGATCGAACTGGCGCATCGGCATTATGGCGTTCCGAACCTGCAACGCTACTCCGGTGTGGTGGCCGGTGTGTTGCGCGATATCGGCGCGGCTGTCAGCGGTGGGACCGACAGTGCCACTGCAGACCAAGAAAAGGGATGTGGTTCGCGTTCGGTGCCCGCCAGTGCCGGTCCCAAGTCGGTGTCGAAGGAGGCTGACGCCAAAAACTCCACCCCGACCCCCACGCCGGAAATGCTCGAAGAGCGTGTGCTCGAAATTATCCGTACCATCGAGGAGGGCACGCTCGGCTCAGCCTATGATGTCGTGATCGATAACGCCGTGGAGCGCGGCCTCACGCCGGCGACGGTCGATGAGGCCATGGACCGGCTCCTCGCCAAAGGTCTCATCTACGAGCCGATGCTCGGGCGGTTGAGAACGACCTGAGACCCCAGCGAACAATTGATCATTTAAAAAAGAAGAAGAGAGCAGTGGGCTTCGGCCGCTACAGAACGCGAGCCGAGGACCACTGGCTCCGCTTCGGGGACGGGCTCATGCCACGACGCGGTTGAGTTCCGTCACAAGCTTGTCGACATCAATACCGTGCGCGGTGGCGCCTTGCTCGATATTTTCGAATCGAGCGATCGCGCAGCCGAGGCAACCCATACCGAATTTGAAAAATGTATCGGCGGTTTCCGGGTATTTACTGACTACTTCCTTGATCGTCATCGTTGGTTCGATCTTCTGGTCTTCTGCCATGATATTCACCTTCGTGATACTATGAAATATAACGGAGTCGGGTTCTGGTACCGTTCGGAAGCTCCGTCCGTCCCGTTTTGTTAACAGCGTTAAGACGAAGCATCGGATTCCTCCTATATATTTATATCTTTGTATCAGTGCGTGACACACCACACCGTCCACATCTGGCTGGCGATCATATGGAACGGGGCGGAAATATTTAAGGCACCTCGACCCGATCATCTCCCCTGGGACGAGGTAATGTTCGGTCGGTATCGGTAAGGATCGGAATTGGGGATCGAGGATGCGACAGCGTAATAGCCGGATCTGTTCTCTCAGCATTATCGTGTCGACGCTCATCCTCATCGCACCGTTTCTTTCGATCATGTGCATGGGTGATGGCGCTGCGCGTGCGAGCGGAGCGCATGAACGCTCCTCGAGCACCACAGCAGCGGTGACGCGGACCGAGAATCTCACCTACCATCACCAACCAGGCACCTATAATATATCACAATATGAAGCACGCATGACGAACCGGTACGGTGCGCTGCTCCCGGTCGCGATCTTCCACCCTGCCGCCAGCGGCCCGTTCCCCACGGTATTTGTCTCAGAAGGATATCTCCCGCCGGTGATCGAAGCCGACTTCTACGACGATATGTCCGGCCTCTTCTGGATTGCCGAACGCATCGCATCGTGCGGTTATATATTCGTCTATTTCGATTTTCAAGGCCAAGGCGATGCGGAGAACGCCGTTGGTGGCGAACCGACCTTCTGGACCGATTTCTGGCCATGGGAGCATGATCTCGAGGATGTGATCAATTGGACGCTGAACCAGTCGGCCTATAATGCGCTCTCGCCGATCTACCAGAAGGTCGACACCACGCGCCTCGCAAATATGGGGCATTCCACCGGCGGCGCCATGTGCATCGTGGAGACCGCACTGGACGACCGGATCAAGTGCTGTGCGCCGCTGGCGCCCTACGAC
>CAZSUE010000688.1:0-3093 GCA_964609045.1 uncultured archaeon
GCTCAACGGGACCACGACGAATATCACCGACGCCACGGTGCGGTTCTTCTCCAACGAGACCGGCATGATCGAAGTGCCGGTCAATAGCGAGGACCACTACCAGATCCTCCTCCCACCGGCGAAATATACGGTCCACACCATCCTCGAGTTCCTCCCCGTCGCAACGGACGAGGAACGGAACCAGACCCATATCGGCGTCCTCGACCTCGTCGGGAGGGTTGGCACTGTTTTCTACGACATCGCGTTGCAGCACGGACTACCGGTCTACGGCTCGGTACGGCTGGACCGCGGCTCGATCATCCAAAGCGGCTCCAACGAGACCGCCATCGTTCCCGCCGCGCAGATCAAGATCCAGTTCGGATCGCGGGAGATGAGCGCGCAGGTCGTCACCGACGATACCGGCGAGTACACGCTCACGCTCCCCCGCGGGCGATACACCGTCACCGTGAACGACCCTCGATATATGATCGCCGAGGAGACGGTCGTCGAGGTCGGAGAAGGAGAGGGAGAGGGAGAGGGAGCGCAAGATACGCGGTTCGATATCGAACTCGTCCCGCGGCCGGTCATAACCAGCGGCGTCGTATGGTACGACCGCGATGCCGACGGCGTCTTCGACCGTCACCGCGAACCGATCGGCGGCATCGAGGTCCTCTTCGAGAACGGCTCCATACGGCGCACGGCCATCACCGATACCCACGGCGCTTACTCCATCGCGCTCCCGCCGGTGAACTATACCGTCCACATCGACGGACGCGTCGGCGAGGCGCTCCAGTACCGGCTCGAGGACGAGATACAGCTCGCACTGGGAGAGGGCGAAGTGGGAAAGGACCTCCAGCCGACGAAGTCGGTGGCCTATCGCTACGCGCTCTCTTACGACGGGCAGCACATCGATATGGAACTCGAGAAACAGAACCTCACCGTCCAGATCACCGACATCGAGGGGAAGACCCTCACGAACCGTACCACCGGGTACCTCCCACCCGGCGTCTATAATGTCTACTGTCTATTGAAACGACCGGGCCAGGAGACGCGCTATGTGTTCACCGAGAAGCTCGAGATCGATACCGCGACCGTCGACGAGATCGTTCGTGCAGCACCGCTCGAGCGCGCGTACGAACTCAGCGGCGCCATCAAGTTCCATTACAAGAGCACGGAGACGCGCACGGAGAGCACGCGCATCCCCATCGCCATCTCGAACCACGACATCGGGACCAAGATGATCGAAAAGAAGCGCAACTACGAGATCTATCTCCCCGCCGGCGAGTATATGCTCAGCGTCGATCATCACTCCGAGAGCGGCAAGAGTAGCTGGTCGTATCTGGGTTCCGTCCGGATCCAGGGCGAGAAAACGCACAATATCGTCATGACGAAAACGATCAGGGTCACAGGGAAGTTGAAGGCGGACGGCGACGCACAGCCCGGTGTCGTCGCCACATTCACCGACCAGGTGGATGAGTCTTCACAAACGGTCGAGACCGACGATGAGGGGCGCTACGAGATCTGGCTCGAGCCGTCGAAGTACGAGCTCGCCATCGAGATGGCCGGTATCGCACCCTCACCGGACCCCGCGGCGCTCGATATCACCGGCCTCAACGACGGCCTCAACCGCGACCTGAAGCTCATCGTCGAGGATGTCGAGCTCGTCGGCACTATCGAGAACGCTGGACGCACACAAGCGGTGGCGATCCGGCTCATCGATACCGAAGACGATAGCGCCGTCTACGAGACCGTCGCCCGTGGCGGTTCGTTTACTCTCACCGTCCCGCCGGCCGAGTATTATGTCTACTTCCGGACCACCACCGCCACACCACAGGCGTATTTCAATACCACGACGATCCCGATCGCGGATCGATACGAGATGCCGGTACAACTTCAGCCCGCACGAAAGGTCGCTGGCACCATCTGGTACTACAACACCGACGAAGCGCTCATCACCAGTAATGTCGACGGTGAACTCGAGATCGAGGCCAAAGAGTCGGATGCACAGATGAATATCGATTACTCCAACGGCTATTACGAGATCGTCCTCCCCACCGGGAACTATTCGGTCTCGACATCGTATACCATCGAGGAGTACGGGATGAAGATGACCTACTCGGTCTCCGATCACGAGCTCGCGGTTGAACCGGAAGGCGATTTCGGCATCCAACTGAAAAAGGAGAACGAGTACGGTGTAAAACTGGCTCTGGCCGAGGATAATGTCCTCTTTGCCAACCCGCTCCAAACAGTGACCGTCGATGCCGCCGTCACGAACACCGGGAACACACCGGATAGCGTCACCATCGCGCTTGAAACACCCGATGGATGGATCGCCGATGTGGACCGCCCGGTGGTATCGCTCGGCGTCAACGAGACGAAACCGGTCCAGGTCGTATTGAAGACCGGCCCCGAACTCCTCTATAACCAGACGGTGACGCTGAAGGCGACCTCGAAGGCGAAGGACTCCAAGAGCGCCACGCAGAAGCTCTATGTGATCACCGAACTCGAGCACGGGTTCGAGATCGTCCGCACGGGCAACCGCGCCCGCGGCATCGCCTACGACGATTCCGCAGAGTTCAATCTCACTTTGAAGAACACCGGCAATTGGGAGGACGAATTCATATTCACCGTCGACGGCCTCCCGGACCGGTGGAATGTGACCGCACGGGCCGCAAACGAAAAAGAGAACGAGCATTTCACCCTCGACGGGCACCGTCTCTCGCTCGACGGGCGCACCCAAACAGAGCTCATCGTCAATGTCACCGCACCCGCGACCGGCGAGTTCGGTACCTATGAGATGGCGGTGGGCGCCCGATTGAACGCGACGAAACGCTCGCGCGCCACCACCTTCGAGGTCACCCTCGCCAAGCCGAACCTCGAGCTGCTCGAGGTCGAGTTCGAGAACCTCGACCTGAAAGGCGAATCGAACAATGTGACCGCGAAGATCACCTTCCGCAATGGACCGGTCTATCTCCGCCGCTCCACCGTGCAGTTGCGCGTGGATACCGAGATGCCGTTCGTCGTCAATAATACGGTGCGCGATATCGCAGAGAACGCCACGGTGACCACCACCGTCACCTGGCCCGCCGGCGAGATATACGAAGAGCACCAGAT
>CAZSUE010000689.1:0-895 GCA_964609045.1 uncultured archaeon
GGTATGGAACATCACCTGTGGAACCGCTGATGAACGCGGTATCACGCAGATGAAAACGGAGAGAAAGGGAGATCGTTCTAACGGGAGTTGGTGAAGCGAGGGTATTCGAACTCGATCTTCTACTACTTCTAGTGGCGAGGATGCAGGTTTTCTTCAAATGGTTGGTGAGGGCGCAGGTTTTCACAACACAGCGGTTCATGAGGAGGATGAGGGCACGGAGAGCCCCGCCCCCCATTTGATCCGCGAAGTTACGCGAAGAAACACGAAGGAAGAGCGGAAAGAAGGTAGTAGCATCTCTGCACGCTGGAATGGCGTGTCGCGCAGCCAGCCAGGTTAGGTAACGCACATCCCTAGCGCTTTTCGCTGGACCCTTCGGCCGCGCCAGCGGGCGGAGCGGTTTGCGTTCGCTGCCTACCAAAGGCCAACCGGACGCGCCAGCGGCCGGTGGGCCGCACGCGCCACATGCGTCTTATTTCCTGCCTTATTCCGTCCGATCCCGCCTTATTATTTTAGCAGGTCTGGCATGCATTTTCACCGGCTCTGGAAATCTCACCTCTGCCTTATTCTTGCCTTATTCTTCCGCTCCAAACCGTCACGCTGCATTTTGGTCATGTTCATCATGACGCCCCACATACACAGAAAAACCATTCCTGCGAAACTTGACGGTTGCTGATCTTGTACAGATAATCCGTTCATTGGCCTTCTGCATCTCCTCGTGGGCGATCAGACGAATGGAAATAGCCTCGCCAGTCCGCGGATTGATCATTTTCCCAAAAGCAAGATCGATGTGCCAACCCGATGGAGAATGGAACCATTGGCCATCTGGGAGATAATTTTAAAGTAAAGTTATTCCATGATGAGATCAACCGACTGAATAACTGGATTCTTGTTCTTA
>CAZSUE010000689.1:905-3077 GCA_964609045.1 uncultured archaeon
CTTATCGGTGCCTATAGTCCCGATATGACCAAACGGAAATTCTTAGAAATAGCCTCCAAGATGGGGATTTCTCAGGATTTGCTCAAGCTTAATATCAGTGTGCTCCATGGGAAAAGAATCACATCACAATTCAATCCATCGGCTCGTAAAAATACAGCACCGTTCCTCGTTCTCGATGATGAAAAACTCAATAAGGAGTTCCGAGCATTTCTAACCGAACTCGCCGATAAGATCACGACGAGCATTCGATAGAGTCACGATAGAACGCTCCATTTTCCAGAGGCCACCACCATGCCAGAGAATGCACCACCCAAGAACAAGGAAACCACCGTCACGCTCCCGCTCACCCTCGACCGCACGCTCCACTCCCAGCTCCTCGAGTTCAAATGCGTTTTCGAGACCATCATCGAGGAGGAGTACCCCACTCACCCCTAGAGGCTGTTGTAAAACCTCCTGAAAATGCGGAGCTCGGTGTCCTGCACTTTGAGATTGGGCAGTACAGCCCTTCTCCATCATGTGAACCTATGTTTTGCAACAGCCTCCCTTGATGAGTAGCTGAACAGAGTTTACACATAACAGTAGCATTAATCTACTTCTTTAAGCTTTCAAATTGTAGTAAATCCTTCATAAAGAAAACGGTGATTCTGATGGATGAGATACGACTCAGTGCTAACGAACGGAAGGAACTCATGGACTTGTATGCCGAGGTCGAGGCTATGGACCTTGATCGAGAGGTTGTCTCAGAACCTCTCCTTCAACTTTTTTCAGCTGGCGGAAGGCTATCTTGTAATAAGGACGTGAATCGGCACGTATGGCTACCACATATCAGATTTTCAGAGGAGGATTTTGAGCACTTACAAAGGATGAACCTGGTGAAAAAGGGAACCGATGCATTTGGAACAGGGGCGAATCGTGTTTATAACGCAGTCACCACGCAGGAGGGGAATCGATATGGTCGGTTGATCTACCTCTCCAGGGTTCAAGATCACGAGCTGGATCTCCAGCGGATCTGTGAACGATATACCCCCAAACTGCTCCATACAACAGCCCTCAACGGAATCCAAAACCTCGACCGGGCCACCTTTATGCAGCGGGAGACTGAACCCTTCCGCTACCCGGTTAGGACAGATCGTAGCGAAACTTCCGATAAAGCGAAAAAGGCCGCAAGAAAGTATCAGCTACGAAGGTTCAGCTCCGTAATGCCTGTAGATGAAGAGATGGTCTGTGCAGGGATATTGGACCTCGATCCCACGGTCCAGAGCGAAAGCATCAACCTCCTGGACGACCTCCGCGCTGTAAAGCTCGTTGAAAAGATACCGGCCTTTTCTTCGAAGGGAGAACAGTTCGGCCATTATTACTCCTTTCCGAAAGAACTCATCAGCTATCTCGGTATTGATCTCAATCAGATGATATTGTCCAACGAGATTAGCAGGCTAAATGATTGGGTAATGGTCCTTATGGGCGCATACAATCGCGACATGACGAAACGCGATTTCTCGGAAATGGTAGAGAAGCTCCAGATTCCGATCGAGCATGTCAAACTCAATCTTAGTGCGTTGAATGGAAAAGGGATTACCTCGCAATTCAACCCTTCCAATCGTCCGAGCGCACCTCCATTCCTCGTTAAGGATCACGAGAAGCTCAATGAGGAATTCATCGAGTTCTTAGCCGAGATCGGGAAGGAACTAACTACTGATGTACAATAAAGTGCCCACGTCCGATCCCAACCCGAACCCGAAGTGATCACCATGCCAGAACCTGACTGCAACCATCACCCCACCACCGACCCAAACCAACCCCCCGACTCCATCCAGCTCCCGCTCACCCTCGACCGCACGGTCCACTCCCAGCTCCTCCAGTTCAAACGCGTCTTCGAGACGATCATCGAGGAGGAGTACACCACCGACGAGTATCTGAACACGGTGCTGGCCATCGGGCACGATAAGATGCGCCGTGACGCGGTCCAGAGGGTCAAGAATGGTCGACACTCGAGGCCGCGTTTGCGAAACATCACGAGGAGATGTGCACGCTCGTCGCCGAGATCTGGCAGCGCGGCAACGAGATGGACGAGGAGGAGATGACGCAGGCCAGGAGGATTATCGGGCGGTATATTGGGTGAGTGGCCTTTGACCCAATCGCACCAGGACCTCCTATTTAAATATAACGAAACCC
>CAZSUE010000690.1:0-3058 GCA_964609045.1 uncultured archaeon
CCATGGAGAAGCGGAACCAAGAGCGGTTCGAGGCCATAGAGAAGCGGTTCGAGGCAACCGACAAACGCAACGATAAACGGTTCGAAGCGGTCATGGAGAGTATCAAGAAAGTGGATAATCGGTTACTCGCCCTCGGCGCCCGTTGGGGGCGCGAGACCGAACGCGCATTCAGGAGCGCGATGAAGGGCATCCTCACCAAGAACTTCGGAATGGCGGTGGAGAGATGGACGGCGGATGACGACGCGGGTATCGTCTTCGGTCGCCCGGCGAGGATCGAGGTCGATGTCGCGATCCGCAACGGCGAAGTGGTGTTGATCGAGGTCAAATCGAGTGTTTCCGACGGCGATGTCATGAAGTTCGAGCGCATCGGGACGCTCTACGAGCAGCTCGAAGGGATCGAACCGCAATTGGCGATGGTCTCGCCGGCGTTCTCGCCGGAGGCGCGCAAGCAAGCCGAAGCAGCCAACATCGAGGTCTACCAGGAAGGGTGACTGTCATTTGATCCGCGATCCACGATCCAAAACAGTGAGCAGTAGACATTCGCGATGATTTTTGATCTCTCAATGGTAGTCCATCCACTTGGTGACCCACAGGGTCGGCCCTCTTCTTGGGTTCCGGCACATTCTTGTCCACAGTTACTTTCAGATCGATATCGATTTCGATATCGTCTAGGGGGTCATCGAACGCGACCTCCCGAAGCTGAAGCGTGATATAGTAGGACGAATGAACGAGTTCAATAGCGGTGACAACCACTAACTGCAATAGCTGGCCGTGCCGTACCGCTACTCGCCCGTTGGCGATGCGGCGGTCACTGGTAATGCTGAAGGGTCGTGTTTATTAACCACCGGGCTATTCGCACCACCATGCCCGCACGGACCGTTTTCGAGAGACCAGTGCTCCAGGTCGCGCTCGATATGATGAACGCGCATCGCGCCGTCCAGATCGCAGCGGAAGCGCTTGAGGGCGGCGTCGATTGGCTCGAGGCCGGCACACCGCTGATCAAGAGCGAGGGGATGGACATCGTCCGCCAGCTCAAACAACGCTTTCCAGCGCATACGGTGGTGGCGGATATGAAGACCACCGATGTCGGCGGCGTGGAAGTGGAGATGGCGGCAAAGGCGGGTGCGGATATCGTCTGCGTCATGGGATTCGCCGACGACGGCACCATCGCGGAAGCGGTCCGCGCCGGCCGCAAGTACGGCGCAAATATCATGGTCGACCTCCTCGGCGTCGAGGACAAGCCCGCGCGCGCCGCGGCCATGGAAACGCTGGGCGCCGATTATATCTGCCTCCATGTGGGCGTGGACGAGCAGATGACGGGCGGATCGCCCGTCGCATTGGTGGGTGCTATCGTCGACGCAGTGGATATCCCGGTGGCCACCGCCGGCGGGCTCAACTCGGAAACGGTGGCGGCGGTGATCGACGCGGGCGCGTCGATCATCATCGTCGGCGGCGCGATCTATAAAGCGCCGGATGTCACCGCCGCAGCAGAGACGATCAAAGCGGCGATGCGTGAGGGCGCCAGTATCCGCACCGATCTCTACCGCAAATACCATGCCGAGGAGCTCTTCGAGGCGTTCGGGAAGGTCTCATCCTCGAATGTCTCCGACGCGATGCACCGCAAGGGCGCCATGCGCGGGCTGCACCCATACCTCGCCCGTGGGCAGACCATGGTGGGCCGCGCGCTCACCGTGCGCACGATCGACGGCGATTGGGCGAAGCCAGTGGAGGCGATCGACCGCGCCGGGAAGGGTGATGTGATCGTGATCGACGCCGGTGGCGGGAGCACCGCGCTCTGGGGCGAGCTGGCGTCGTGGAGCTGCCGGAGCAAAGGTGTGGCGGGCGTGGTCATCGACGGCGCGGTGCGCGATATCCAGTCGATCCTCGAGATCGAGTTTGCCGTTTTCGCCCGGCACTGCGTCCCGCATGCGGGCGAGCCGAAGGGGCACGGCGAGATCGGGACCGAGATCGTCTGCGGCGGGCAGCGCGTGCGCACCGGTGACTGGCTCATCGGCGACGAGAGCGGGGTGACCGTCGTACCGCAGGAGCGCGCGGTGGAGATCGCCAATCGTAGCATCGACGTCTTCGAGCGCGAGAACCGGCTGCGCGAAGAGATCAAACGCGGTGGGACGCTCTCGTCGGTGCTGAAGCTCGAAAAATGGGAGACGGTCGGCTGAGCCGTAGAGGCTCGCTGTCGCACATCACGGTCGCACGATATTAGTGGAGGTACTAACACTGACTGGCATCGACTCACCGCTGGAATTCGAACTCACCGCCCGCGACGCCGCAGGACGGATCGCGCGGCTCGCCACCCCGCACGGCGAGGTGGAGACGCCGGCGCTCCTCCCGGTGGTCCACCCCGCGCAGCTCGTGATCACCCCGCGCGAGATGCGATCGCTCTTCGGCACCCAGATCGTTATCACCAACTCGTATATCATCCGCAGCACCGACTCTCTTCGTCAGCGCGCCGTACGCGACGGCGTCCACGCACTCCTCGATTGGGACGGCCCGATCATGACCGATTCGGGCACATTCCAGACCTATGTGTATGGCGATTGCGACATCGACCCGCTGGCGATCGTTCGGTTCCAGCGCGAGATCGGCACCGACATCGGTACGATCCTCGATATCTTCTCCACCCCCGATATCGGCTACGAGCGTGCGATGGGCGAAGTGGAGACCACCATCGAACGCGCCGACGCGTCGGTCCCGCTGAAAGGCGATATGGCGCTGGCGTGCACGGTCCAGGGCGCGCTCCACCAGGAGCTGCGGACCCAGTGTGCCGACGCGCTCTCTGCGCTCGACGCCGACATCCATCCCATCGGCGGTGTGGTACCGCTGATGGAGAACTATCGCTACATCGACCTCGTCGATGTGATCGTCGCATCCAAGCGCGGGCTCACCCCGGCGCGGCCGGTGCATCTCTTCGGCGCCGGCCATCCCATGGTCTTCGCGCTCGCCGTGGCGTTGGGCTGCGACCTCTTCGATTCCGCATCCTATATCAAATACGCGAAGGACGACCGGCTCATCTACCCGGACGGCACCCGCCATCTGGCCG
>CAZSUE010000691.1:0-3058 GCA_964609045.1 uncultured archaeon
GAAGTGCATTTTTGCGGCCGCGTCGCCGCCGTCGCTCCATACATGCGCTGCGCAACCGGTGTGGTCGTACCATCGGTCTGGCCGGAGAACTGTCCGCTTGTCATCCTCGAAGCGATGGGCGCCGCGACACCGGTCATCGCCACCGCGCTCGGCGGCATCCCCGAACTGGTCGCGCATGGCGAGACCGGGTTGCTCGTTGCGCCCGAGGACCCCGACGCGCTCGCTGCGGCGATGCGACAGCTTATCGAGGAGCCGATGCGTGCCCGAGAGATGGGAGGCGCCGCCTTCGAGCGGTTCCAACGCCAGTACACCCTCGAACACTATGTCAAGCGGCTCACTTCACTCTATCGCCAGCTGCTGGCGAATGGTCTTTATACCGCGACGGCGTATTAGTCCCTTAGCGGCAGTCAATTATCCTGCCAGCTCGTGATCGACGGTGAGGAGCTGTTGTTATATGCGCGATAGAGGAGCCGAGCGGGTATTGCGCCGCACCGATGTGCGAGGCAAACTGCTCGCGGTCGCTGCCCTCGCCATTCTCATCCTCCTCGCCGCGCTCCTCCCTGGGTGCGCCACCGACCGCGAGGAGGAACGCGACCGGGAGGTGGACACCGACGGCGACGGCGTCCCCGACGACGAGGACCCTTACCCTTTGCGGCCGAACTGGGGCGTCGGGCTCAGCTACCTCGACGATACCCGCGTCTCGCCCCATAACTATACCGTCGATTTGGCCACACCGGTGGACTACGGTGTGCTCATCGTGAATAACACCGGCATCGTGAACGATACCTTCACACTCGAGGTCGTTACCGCGCCTGCGGGATGGTCTATCGAATGCGCCTCGACCAGCGTCGCCATCGACGCGGGCGGGCTCACCGCCGTCGTCCTCACCTATCGTGCGCCCTCCAGTGGTTCGGCACAGTCCGTCCGTGCAACGCTACGCGCCGTATCGAAGTCTCAACTGGCCGTGAGCGCCACCGTCACCCTCATCCTCGAGATAACCGCGCGCGACACCACGGTGGCAGAGAAAGGCGATCAAGTGGTCGTCTCTTATGTGCTCCACGATATCGACGGTGAGGAACTGGACAGCGGCCGTCTCCCCGCCACCGCCGGCGAGCCCGAAGCGGGTCCGGCCGGCCAGCTGAGCTATATCGAGGGTTTCTATCTTGGCATCCTCGGGATGCAATGGCGCGAGACGAAGACGATTCGCGTCCCACCGGAATTGGGCTACGGCGCCGACCCCGAGGCGCATGAACTCGGTGGCGAAACGCTCTTTTTCACACTGACATTGGACGTGCTGGCACCGGTCTGAAACTATTCGGCTCGCATCTTCAGGGCGGCGGTGGAGCACCGCTTCGAGCCGGAGTGCGGAAGCTTTATATAGTTCTAGTCTTACTATTATTTGTAGTCTCTCCTGATCGTTCACATAGTGGCCAAGGGAATATGCAGGTATGCGCGGCTCGGCTCCCACGCTCATACCAAGGACGGTGGAAGGTTCCATTGTCCATACCAATATGTGCTCGCATCCGTCTTCCGCCAAGGATGCGCGCCTTTGCAACGCATCAACACGGGCACATTCGCGCACATGACGACAAAACGGCATGGGGCAGGTCCGATCACTCGGAACATCGCACGTTCGGTCGTTTGTGCGCCTGTCTATGAACCCACGTTCTCGTTCTCCCCCCTCATGGGGAGACCGAGGCAACGACTGGAACGGGCAGCGATATGTGCTCGACACTCCTTCTGTGTCATTACTACGAGAAAGAGGTGATATGATGTCAAAAGTTAAGATCGATGAAGCGAAAAAGTGTCCCGAATGTAACAGTTCTCACATCGTCCGCGACTATTCGCGCGGCGAGCTGATATGTGAAGATTGCGGGTTGGTCCTTGATGATCAGTTCATCGACCAAGGGAAGGAATGGCGCGCATTCGACCAGCAGCAACGCGAGAAACGCGCTCGTACCGGCGCACCCATGAGCTACCGGCTCCACGATAAAGGGCTGAGCACGACCATCGGTTGGCGGAACAAGGATTCGTACGGTCGGAGCATCCCCACCAAGAATCGTGCCCAGATCTACCGGCTCCGTAAATGGCAGCGCCGGATCCGCGTCAGTAACGCTACCGAACGCAATCTCGTCTTCGCCATGAGCGAACTCGAACGGCTCGCGTCGAATATGGGTTTGAAACGCACCATCCGCGAGACCGCGGCGATGATCTACCGGCGTGCGGTCCAGAAGAACCTGATCCGTGGTCGGTCCATCGAGGGCGTCGTCGCGGCCAGTGTTTACGCCGCATGCCGACAGTGCAATGTGCCGCGCACCCTCGACGAGATCGCGGACGCCACCCGCGTCGGTCGGAAAGAGATCGGGCGGACCTACCGGTTCGTCGCGCGCGAACTCAAGCTCTTCCTCCCCCCGCCCGCGCCGCAAGATTACATATCGCGCTTCTGCTCCGAACTCAAGCTCTCGGGGACGGTCAAATCGAGATCGATCGACCTGATCAAGCAAGCGCACGAGATCGAGCTGACCTCGGGGCGCGGCCCCACCGGTATGGCCGCGGCGGCGATCTATATCGCGTCGATCCTCTGCGGTGAACGCCGCACTCAGCGCGAGGTCGCAGATATCGCCGGCGTCACCGAGGTCACCATCCGGAACCGCTATAAGGAAATGACCAACAAGCTCGGGCTCGAGGTGAATGTCTAAGCCCGACGCACCGAGCCATCAAGGTCCCCTCGGCGCGGTAGCAGTTCTACTTTCCACCGCCGCGCCCCTTTTCTCCATTTCTCCCCACATGTTCTCTTACTCATAGCACTAATTGATTATCTTCTACTTATTGCATTCCTAATTTCGTTCTACACCGATCATGCGACGCATGCGTTCGGTCCGCGATTGCCTCTGCCGCGCTGTGGGCGCGGGTATCCGGTTGATGCATGATATAGAGTTATTTATGAGAGCCCGACACGCTTTCACCCCGCTCATCCCGCTCACACCGCGCATCGTATTTTTGCGAATACTTTCACCGACCCCACGATCGAGTTTATATACCCTCAAAGCGATCTGTA
>CAZSUE010000692.1:0-3051 GCA_964609045.1 uncultured archaeon
GTACCCATCGTCAAGGTGCGCGGGAAATGGGTCGAACTCAAACCCGAGGCGGTGGAGAACGCGATCGACTTTTTTAAAAAGCGGCATGCCAACGGTGATATGGAGCTGGGTGAGGCGCTCCGGCTCGCGCTTGCCGACGATGAGGAGGAAGAGGAGACCATGGGGCTCCCCGTCGTCGATATCGACGGCGAGGGATGGGTCGGCGACCTTATCCAGCGCTTCAATAACGGACACAAACCCGAAATGGTCGACACACCGCCCTCCTTCGTCGGAAAGCTCCGCCCCTACCAGCGCGTCGGGCTCTCATGGCTCGCGTACCTCGGTGAGGTCGGGCTCGGCGGCATACTCGCCGACGATATGGGGCTCGGCAAGACGGTACAGTTCATCGCGTTCCTCCTCCACGAGCGCGCGAACGGGTACGATGAGACGCTCGCGCCCACGCTCCTCGTCTGCCCCACCTCCATCGTGGGCAACTGGTACCGCGAGGTCGAACGCTTCGGCCCCCTCCTCGAGCCCATGATCCACCACGGCGGTGATCGGCTTCGCGGCGAGGCGTTCGCCGCGGCCGCCATGGACCACGATATGGTGATCACCACCTACGGTATCGCGCGACGCGATCGCGATATTTTCGATCTGATCCACTGGGACTGCATCGTGCTTGACGAGGCGCAAAAGATCAAGAACCCGAAGACGAAGACCGCGCGCGCGATACGGTCGCTCAATGCACGGCGACGGTTCGCGCTCACTGGCACACCGGTGGAGAACCGGCTCTCCGAGCTCTGGTCGATCATGCAGTTCCTCAATCCCGGCTACCTCGGCTCTGCCAAAGGCTTCCGCAGCCGCTTCGCACGACCCATCGAGAAATATCGCGACCCGCACAAGACGAAGACGCTGCAGCGGCTGGTGCGCCCCTTCCTCCTCCGGCGGCTCAAGAGCGATCCGAAGATCATCCGCGACCTCCCCGAAAAGATCGAGGTCACCACCTACTGCAACCTCACCAAGGAACAAGCGTCGCTCTATCAGGCGGTGCTCGTGGAGATGATCGAGAAGATCGAATCCTCCGACGGGATGGAACGGCGCGGGACGATCCTCTCCACGCTCATGAAACTGAAACAGATCTGTAACCATCCCGCGCAGTTCCTCCATGACAAGAGCGCGCTGCGGCGGCGATCGGGGAAGCTCACACGACTGCTCGAGATGCTCGAGGAGGTCCTCGACGGTGGCGACGGCGCGCTCATCTTCACGCAGTTCACCGAAATGGGAACCATGCTCCAGCACTATCTCGTCGAGACCTTCGACCGCGAGGTCCTCTTCCTCCACGGCGGCACGCCGCAAACGGCGCGCGATGAGATGGTACGCCGGTTCCAAGCCGAGGAGGATCCGCATCGTCCGCCCATATTCATCCTCTCGCTCAAAGCGGGCGGGGTCGGGCTGAACCTCACCGCTGCCAGTCATGTGTTCCATTTCGATCGGTGGTGGAACCCCGCCGTGGAGAACCAGGCCACCGATCGCGCCTATCGGATCGGGCAGAAGAAGAATGTGCAGGTCTACAAGTTCGTCTGCAGCGGTACCGTGGAAGAACGGATCGATACCATGATCGAAGAAAAAAAGGCGCTCGCCGAGTCCATCGTCGGCACAGGCGAGGGCTGGATCACCGAGCTCTCCACCAACCAGCTCAAGAGCCTCTTTCAACTCAGCAGGGATACGATGCGGGGTGATTAGATGGGATGGGGCTGGCCACAATATTATCCGAAGAAGAAGGCGAAACCGGTCGAGGACGGGATCAAGGCACGGAGTCGGCGCGGTGCCATCGGCGAGACCTGGTGGTCGAAACGGTGGGTGGAGATGCTCGAATCGCTTCAGATGGGTGCGCGGCTCGGGCGCGGCAAACGCTACGCGCGGCGCGGGCAGGTCGCGGCCATCGCTATCCAGAATAAGCGCGTCGTCGCAACCGTACAGGGGACCGCATCGCAGCCGTACCTCGTCTCCATCGAGCTGCTCAAGATCACCGACGAGGCATGGGAGCTCGTCTTCGACGCCGTCGCCGAGCGTGCCGTTTTCGCCGCGCAGCTTCTTGCCGGCGAGATGCCCACCGACATCGAGCGCGCGTTCAACGCGGCGCATGTCGCGCTCTTCCCCCGATCCAAACGCGAGCTGGTCACCGATTGCTCATGTCCGGACTGGGCCAACCCATGCAAGCATATCGCCGCCGTCTACTACCTTCTTGCGGAGCGGTTCGACGACGATCCGTTCCTCATCATGGAGCTGCGTGGGCGGACCAAGTCGGAACTCCTCGAGGCAATCGCCGAGCGGCGACAGCAAATCGCCGCGGCCCACGAACGCGAAAAAGAGCGTGCGTCACTCGATCCGGGCCATATGGGTACGGAAGTGGGGAAGGATGGTGAAGAACGAAGCGAGTGCGAGCGCGCCACCATCGAAGATGAGCCGTCGTCATTCTGGGAGCCATCCGAACCGCTCGAACATTTTTTTCTCGACACCACACCTCCCATCGTCGACTGCGCGCTCCTCAAACGTCTTGGCCCGAGCGAGATCGCGATACGACGCGAGGAGCTGCGCGACTGTCTCACTCTCGGGTACCAGGCGGCGACGCAAGCGGCGCGCGACCTTCTCGAGTTCGACCGTGAGGATCGTGGCTGACCGAGATCGACGGCGCGGCCAAACCTATATTTATGTTTTATAATGTAACAATTTCGAACCCCGACATTTTGTCATACTTTCCGAAGGGGGTCGAAATTTTGCACTGTTCGCAGAGGAAAATGAGGACTCCGCCACTGTTCAGGAAAAAAGAACCGTCTACCACACCCCACACAGCAAAGCCGTGGCAGCGTCTCTGGACAGAAGTCCCCAGAAGCGCATACAACGGTCACACAAAGAACATGGGACAACTCGTTCTTACTTCGTGTGGCTTCCTGTGGCGTCGTGGATGAAACGGGGGGTGGGTGGGTTTATCCCGACATTATAGCCTTGATTTAACACCCCGTTCCCTGTAGAGTAGAGCGGCGGCGCACAGCCGAACTGTGTCTCCGCCGC
>CAZSUE010000693.1:0-3050 GCA_964609045.1 uncultured archaeon
TCGACTGGTCTCGACTGGTTTCGACTCGTTTCGGCGAGCCCCGTGCCGTCCCATAACCAACCGAAAAACCCAACGAGAGGAGAATGAAATTTAAATATGAGACGAGCATTCCCATTCCTACCCAGCATCGGACGGTGACTTTACCGCCGCACACGGTGCTGAAACACCACCCGGCTACCGGAACATCATGCCCGAGTGAGGTAGCTTGGATATCCTGGAAGCTTGCGGAGCTTTACACCTGGGTTCGAATCCCAGCTCGGGCATACTTTTTCCCTCCCATCCACCATCCAGCATCGATCGCGTGCGCGGGAACGATCACGCTTTCCACCACAATGAACCGATGCCGACGCGACGCGCCTACGGCTTTTCATTGGTTCGATCGGCCAGCCGAACCGGATCGGATCACCGAAGTGAACCGATCATCGTAATCGCAAAAGTATAAATAACGGTCAGCGTATTTAGCGCAATTACTACGATATGTAGTAGTAAGTCGGACGAGGTGCCAGCGATCGGTTCGGTAACCCGTGCGGTGATGGAGGAGTAGATGTGGCAGATCGCGATTCGATGATCGAACGCTTACAAAAGATCGGGCTCAGTCCGTACGAAGCGAAGGCGTATGTGGCACTCGTGCAGCATATGGAGGTTACACCCACCCAATTATCGAAACTCTCCAGCGTGCCCGGCGCCCGCACCTACGATATCCTGGCGAAGCTCGAGATGAAGGGGTTCTGTATCCTCCACCCGGGAAAGACGAAGAAGTACTTGGCAACCGACCCCTGCGACGCCATCGACAATTATATCAATCTCTACGAGCGGAAAGTGATGGACGAGGTCCGCAAGATGAAGTCGATCTCGGTCCGTCTGAAGGAGGACCTGAAGGAGTCGATGGACGAGAGCCGCTCGTTCGGGATCCCGCTGGAATATATCTGGATGATCCGCGATCCGCATCAGATCAGTCATAAGTTCTCGGTGGCGCTGAAGAACGCGGAGGAAGAGATCCTGTCGCTGAACAAGGCGCCCTATGCGCCGCAGCAGAAACAGCACAAGGCGTTCCTCGACGCGCTCGACCGGGGCGTGACGGTGCGCGACATCTACCAGATCGATCCAAAGACGCTGCATCCGGAGATGCTCCAACTCATCGAAGAACGGGTCGAAAGAGGGAACAAGGTCCGATTCCTCGACAAGATCCATCACAAGCTCTCGCTCTACGACAATACCGAGGTCTGGATGGCGGTGACCGATCCTGCGAACCCGCAAAACGAGTTCACGGTGATCGTGCTGCGGCATCCGAACATCGTCGAACTCTATCGCGATTATTTCGAATATGTCTGGAACCACTCGATCCCGTTCGAGGAGAAGTTCGAGGAGTTCAAGGCGAGAGCGGCTGCGATGAGTGAAACCTAAAGCGCAAAGCGGTCGTTGATCGTAAACGCAAAGGGTTCAGCAGAAACGATCGCTCCGGCACCGGCATTTAACGGAACCATCTGCAGTGAATTCTTGGCTGCGTCTTGAGCCTTCAGATCATATCAAGTCATGTCATGTCATGTCATGTCATGTCATATCGTAGATGCAAGGGACGCTGCCGTGGAACGGAGTGGACGGTGGCGCCGATTGGCGACGCGGCGCGGTTCTCGTTAAAACACCATTCAATGGTACAACATCGTCGTGCGACGCCCGTATCTTGAGCCTCATTTCTTACCCGCCGCCGCGCGTGCGGCGAACCCACTGCGAACGAGCGCGAGAAGGTTTTCGACATCGTCGCGTTTGCGCCGCCGCGGGACACGCCATCCCGCCTTCCGCGCCGCCTTTTTGAAGGTCTTGAAGTGCTGCTTCACCATGGGAGGCACCTCCTTACCCTGCGAGCGCTTCAACCACTCTTGCAGCCAGCGTCGGGTGCGGTGGTCG
Organism: uncultured archaeon; assembly: GCA_964609045.1. Lineage (GTDB taxonomy): Archaea > Thermoplasmatota > Penumbrarchaeia > CAZSUE01 > CAZSUE01 > CAZSUE01. Next base: position 1,906 of record CAZSUE010000693.1, read on the forward strand.
CCCGCATTGCCGCTGCCGCACTCGATGGTCCCGCGCGGCGTGTCGAGTTTGTTCGCTTGGGCAAAGGCGCGGTAGATGCGGACGCGGTAGGTCTGTGCAACGAGCCCGGCGAGCTGGACGGAGAGCGAGGTGCGGTCCAGTCCGCGCGCGTTATAGTAATCGCAATCCGCATCGGCGAGGAACTGGCTGAGGAGGCCGCGAGCTGCGCTCCGGTCCCGGTGCCGTTTCTTTTCTAGCCCCTCGCCGTCGATGAGGACGAGGTCGCGCGCACTCAGCGGTTGGAACGCCTCGATACATTTGATCATATACGCGTCGAAGACATCGTACTGGTTCCAATCGAGGAAGAGCTCGTTCTCGACGGTATGGAAGATGGCGCGCCCGATATCGGCGGTTTGGAACTGCGCGAGGAGTCGCTCGCGGCGCCCTTGGCTCAGCCGTTTCGGGTCCTTCTTTTTGAACCCTTTCAGTTTCCTCGCCAGTTCATCCCGCTTGTTGGTGGGGAGCGCCACCGCCGCAACCACCGGTTGGGCGAGGAGCTCGCCCACACCGCTCTCGTCCACGCCGATCACGCGCTCGTACTTCTCGATGGTAATATCCTGTACCAGCATCGTCGTTCCGTCCTTCGGTGCCGGACCCATGCGGCTCGATATGCTGCCGCGGCGGGACCGGTTCGATCGCGCACTACCCAGTTCGGATCGGGCTAATATAGTTACGGGTGTGGAGTGCAGCGGGGCGGGTCAATACACCATGGCGACGGCGTGTCACTGCAAGTACGACCGGCCATGCACTGGAACCATGGTAGACGGTCCACGGGGAAAAGGATATGGGACGGAGAACCCGGAGTTCGTGTTGCTGCCCGCGCTTTGGTGCGTCTCTGTGCGGGCTGCTCATCACGCCCAGCCTCGGCTGCTTTCAAAACGCGTCCATTCCCAACGGCGCTGGCCATTTTAACACCAAGGGGGAGGAGGTGGAAGGAGGCACGGAGCTGATGGGCGGGCAGGTTCGCTTTCGCACGCTGGCTCGTCCCGACCTGTCTCAGCAGCCCGTTACGCGCTGACGCAGGTATAGGTGCTGGCCAAGCTACGCTACGCGTCGGTCCTGATGTGGCTCAGTGGATCGTGCGTTTCGACTCCAGACTCAGTCGC
>CAZSUE010000694.1:0-3050 GCA_964609045.1 uncultured archaeon
CCGAAGGCGAGGGATGGCAGGCCACCGGCGAAACGGCTCTTGCCGAAGGCGCCGAAGAGACCTTCGCATGCCCGAACTGCGGCACCGAAGTTGCCATCGACGCCGCGGTCTGTCCCTCGTGCGGTGAAACGCTGGCTATGGTGGAGGAAGCGCCCGAAGAAGAGGAGTATCCGGAATGCTTCGGCACCTACGAGGAGCGACATGAAGAATGCGTCGCATGCGATTATGCACCGGAATGTCAGGTTGCCACCGAGGAAGAGATGATCGGTGAAGAGGACCTCGAAGAAGCGGCCGAAGCGGAAGGCGCCGAGACCGCGCCCGCCGAAGATTTCGAGTTCGACCTCGAAAAAGGGGCGGAGGACGAAGCGTTCGAGGAAGAGGAGCTTGCACTGGTCGAAGAGGAAGAAGAGGGCATGGACCTCGAAGAGTTCGATTTCGATCTCGATGAGGACGACGCGGAAGAGGACGAACTCATCGATCTCGATGCGGACGAGGATCTCTTCGACGGTATCTGATCCGACGGTATCTGATCCGACGGTGATCCACGCGTCTTAGACGCACGCACGCAATGGTTCGCTCGGTTCTCTACCGATACTGATACTGATGCTGGCACTGGTGCCGCTACCGATGCATCGCCGTCAGCGAACCCGCTCGTGGATCGGCCGCCCCGACCCGAAATCCGCCTCCACATTGCCGTCCTCCATGACGACCTCGCCGTGCGCCGCGGTGAGCGTGGGGAAGATGACCGGAGATCGGAGCGCGGCGAACGGCGATACCGGTGGATCGGTGCGAAGCTGCTTCGGTTTCAACGGCTCCATCCGTCGGAAATCCACCGCGATGATATCCGCGTCGTACCCCACCTCGATACGACCTTTCTGTAGCCCGAACCGCTCTGCTGGGCGGCGGGCGACGGTCGCAACAAGGTGCGGGAGCGTGAGCCGCCCCCTGCGGACGAGGGAGAGGAGGATGGGAAGGAGTGTTTCCACTCCAGGAAAACCGACCTGCAAAGGCGTATCCTCGTCTTGCTGGCTCACATCGTCCAACCGATCCGCATCCAGTGGGCTATGGTCGGAGACGAGCGAGATATCGACATCGATATCGACGCGCTGTGAAAATAGTGCGAACAGCGCCGCTTGGACCTCCCGCGGGCGGAGCGGCGGCTGCGTTCGCCACACTGGCCCCCGAACGCGGTCGCAATCCATCAATAGATGGTGCGGGGTGAGCGCAACGCCGAGTGTTGCACCCGCTTCGCAGTTGTACCGATCGACCGCACGCACGCTCTCCTTCGTGGTGAGACCGGTGACGGTGCACGGCGCCCGTGGGCGCAGTGCCAGGAGCCGTTCGAGCGCCGTCGCCTCCGTCGCGCGGGGGTGGGCGCGCTCATACCGTCGCGGGTCCATTGTTCCACCTGGCGACGGTCGCAACGCGACCGCTCCGCAGTGGACCGTCAACGGCGTCCCCGTATCTTGCATGCGGGAGACGGTGGTCTCGAACCGAGCGTCGCTTTCCAACAATGGACCGGGCATGGCACCGCGCAGCTCGACCATGAACGACGCAGCCGTCGCGAGCAGTTCGGGCCGGAAAGAATACGGTGTGGCGTAGGCGTGCGATCCAAAATCGACGAGCGCACGCCGTCGCCAGTACTGGTTCTTGTCCCAGAGCGGCTCGTAGGAGAGGATGGGCGGTGTCGAATCCGGAAGGTCGATCACGGTGGTGACGCCGCCGTGTGCCGCGGCGGCGGTACCACCCTCGACAGTGCTTCCTTTCGCGCGCCGTGGCCGATCGAACCGTACCGCACCGTCGATCGCGCCGGGGAGGATGATCTGCTCGCCCAGATCGAGGTGGCGGTCACCGCGCAATAATTTATTGACCGCGGTGATCGTCCCGTCGTCGATGCCCACACAGCATTTGACGATCGTATTCTTATAAAAGACCCGCCCCTCGACGACCAGTTCGTGGATGTGATCAACTCCGTTCTGAGGAAGGAGGGGACAATATTTCGCGGTTCAAGATTGGACGATCGCGGGTGCGGGAGTGGTTGAAATGTGCGCGAAATAAGCTCAATCGGTCAACGGCTTGCTCACGATCTCGCCGCCGGGCTCCGTTTCCATGAAGATCTCACCGCTGAAACGGTAGAATGTGACATCGCCCTTACGCCAGCCGTCACGCCCCATACCCGCCTTCATACAGGTATGACCGAGGAACTCCTCGCTATCCCAGTCCCATTCCACTGGTACCTGCGGCAAAAGAAGCCCGCGGAGGTAGCCGCGTTCCGCGATCAGTCCATCTTCGCCGATGGTGATCTTGGCGGGCAGCTCACTGGCGTCTTCGAACTCGATCTCTTTTGGCGGCGTGAGGAGCGAGACCTCGACGACGATCTTCTCCAGCTCGCGGCTGGTCACCGGTGGGAACCGCGGATCGCGCGTGGCTGCGCTGACCGCCGCGTCGCGAATCCCGTCGATCAGTTTGAACTGGGGCTCGGGGAAACCGATACAGCCGCGCAGCTTACGATCGGGATAGGTGTTCAATGTGACGAACACGCCGCTTTTTCGCTCGAACTTCTCATCGAGCTCCGCCGCCTCATCCGGGACGGGCTCGTTGTTCAGATGGTGCTCGATAACGGTTCGGGCGTACTTCACGGCTTGCTGACCATCTTCGAGTGTATACATGACTTGCACCGCATCGACATGGGCAAATCTGGTACTAAACATTATCGTGATCTGGTTCTCCAGCACCCGTCCTCTGCGCAGAACGGGCAAATCCACCGGTCGGTTCCGACGACAGATCGCTCCAGCCCATGCTGGCCAGTATCACGAAGCATTCAAATCCCGGTGCCGATATTAGGCATGTTGGTGGTCGGCTGAAGATCGCAACGCGTATGGACGGGATCGATCTCTCCGGTATACGGAAGATGTTCGATCTTGCCAAAGAAGACTCGATCCACCTCGGACTCGGTGAGCCCGATTTCGACCCGCCGCCGGAGGCGATCGAAGCGGTGAAAGGTGCGCTGGAGAACGGCCAGAACCATTACGGCCCCACAGCGGGCATAC
>CAZSUE010000695.1:0-1379 GCA_964609045.1 uncultured archaeon
CGCTGGTCGACCCATCTCGCCGGCGAACAATTGGTAGAGCAGCATCCAGATTTCCCGTGGCCGCTCATTGCCGAACTCGAATCGCGGCGCGGGTGCGTGCGCTGGTTTACCGGCGGCTGCTCCTTCTGCCAGGAGCCGGCGTTCGGTCCACCACAGTTCCGCGACGCAGCGACGGTACGGCGCGAGGTAGAGCAGCTCGCAGCGACGGGGTTGAGCCATTTTCGGCTCGGTGGCCAGACCTGCATCTATTCGTATTGCGCCAACGGCATTGGTGATACGCCGACCCCCACCCCGAACCCGTCTGCGTTGGGAGAGCTATTTTGCGCGATACGCCGCGCCGCGCCCGCGCTCGAGGTGCTCCATGTCGATAACGCGAACCCGGCCGTGATCGCGGCACATGCGGAGGAAAGCCGCATCGCCACGCAGATCATTGTCGACCATACCACTTCCGGGAATGTGCTCGCGTTCGGATTGGAGAGCGCCGATCCAATCGTCCAGCGCGAGAACAATTTGAACGCGACGCCAGAGGCGACCCACGCCGCCGTCGCGCTCGTGAACGATATCGGCAAGAGGCGTGGTGCAAACGGGCTCCCCGCGCTCCTCCCCGGGCTCAATTTCGTCTGCGGGCTCGATGGTGAGACAGATGCGACCTTCGATGCGAACCTCGCCTTCCTCCACCGTCTCTACGACGACTGCCTCCTCCTCCGGCGGATCAATATTCGGCAGGCGATACTCCCGCCGGGAACGCGGTCTGCAAGCACCGCCTCGCGCAGCGCGTTCATACGGTTCAAGCGCGAAGTGCGCGAGAATATCGACCAGCCCATGCTCGCGCGGGTCGTCCCCATCGGCACGAAATTGACCGATGTCTATTTCGAATCTCGCGACGGGAAAAATAGCTTCGGGCGCCAGATCGGATCGTATCCCATCCTCGTCGGGGTGCGATACCCCGTCCCGTTGGATCGGTTCTCAGATGTCGTCGTCACCGAACACGGTCAGCGGAGCGTCACCGGTGTCGTCACACCGTTTACGATCAATACCGTCTCCATGCGCGCGCTCCAGGCACTACCGGGTATCGGCAAGAGACGGGCGGCACGGCTCGTGCGGGCGCGCCCCCTCAAATCGCTCGCCGCGCTCGAACGCGCGCTGGACATCGAGCGCATCGAGGCGCTCGGGGCCGAGAACGCCGCAGTCATCCGAAGATCGGCCAGCTTCGACAGCTGAATCGAAGACGAGGGAACGGTACACGAAGTCAGGACAACAATGAAAATGCCGATGGGGCGTGCGTTCGTGGCCACAGATGCCAATATCGATATCAAACGTTCAGCGCTCGAAGTGAGATCGAAGTGAGATACTGGTGGTTGCAGTGCTACGCGCGGGGC
>CAZSUE010000695.1:1479-3047 GCA_964609045.1 uncultured archaeon
GCTCGAAGTGAGATACTGGTGGTAGCAGGGCTAAGCGCGGGGGCGCTCGAAGTGAGATACTGGTGGTAGCAGGGCTAAGCGCGGGGGCGCTCGAAGTGACGCGAACGCCGGGCAAGCGTCCATCATAAAAAGAATGGCTGCCCAGACGGGGTCAGTCTTCGACCTTTGCGCCGATCCATCTATCGATCTTGTAGCCCCATTCTTTTGCGTTCTTTTGCGCGAGGCCCGCGCATTTCTTCGGGACGACGACCCAGAACTCGATGCCGGGTTTGCGCGAGAACGCGTTGAACTGATAGCGCGTATCGGCGTCCTCGAGCGAGCTGCATGTCTCGACCTCGACGACGATCTCCTTACTGCCCTTTTTCGCCCATATATCGGGCACCGCGGTACCGATCCGCGCAGGGGTGCCGTTGGGAGAATCGATATGATCTGCTTGGACCATGAACCCGTTCGATTCGAGGCGGTTCTTGATCCCCTCGATCATTTTCTCGTGCTGGACCTTGTCGACGCCGTATCGATATTTCATCCTACCACGAACTCGTTATTGCGACTGGGAAATTTAATATTTATCATCGCTTCACACCGGATCGCCACGATCGCGCACGCTTGCATATCATATCATATCATGTCATATCATATCGTACCGGCGAGGCATCCGGGAGTAGGGCTAAATAACCGTATCGCAATGTAGCGTTACAATAGTATCCCACCGACGGACGAGCGTTCGTCTGGAGAGGTTCTACCATGACCCGATGTATAATTCATGGCGGGACGGTCGTTACCCCCACTTCCACATATCGCGCCGATATCGGCATCGCGGACGAAACGATCGTCGCCGTCACGCAAAGACTCGATGCCGACGGCGCATGGGCCGACGCCGAAGCGATCGACGCCACCGGGAAGTATGTCCTTCCCGGCGCTATCGACGCGCATACGCATTTCCAGCTACCGGTGCGTGGCACCGTCTCCGCCGACGATTTCCTCACCGGCACGCAAGCCGCAGCCGCCGGTGGGGTCACCACCTTTATCGACTTTGCCACCCCTGAACCCGGCCAGTCGCTGCCCGACGCGGTCGAAACGCGGAAGGGCGAAGCCGAGCCCAAAGTCTGCATCGATTATTCGCTCCACGGCGTGATCGCCGAGTTCGATGAGGAACGGTTCGAAGAGATCGGACCGCTCATCGACGACGGCATCCCCACCTTCAAGATGTACATGGTGTATCGCAAAGAGGGATGGATGGCTGACGACGGCGCGATCTATAAGGCGCTCCTCGCCACGCGACGGCACGAACCACGTGGCATGGTCCTCCTCCATGCCGAGAATGTCTTTATGATCGACCGGTTCATCGCCGACGCGGTGGCGGCGGGGAAGCTCGATTGCACCATGCACAGCGCCACGCGCCCGAACTTCACCGAAGCGGAAGCGGTGGCGCGCGCGATCAATATCGCAAAATACGCCGGTGGCGATCTCTATATCGTTCATCTTTCCACCCGCGAGGCGCTCAACCTTATCAAAGCGGCCCGCAGCGAGGTCTCGATCCAGACCGAGACCTGTCCGCATTTTCTCAT
>CAZSUE010000696.1:0-3042 GCA_964609045.1 uncultured archaeon
CTCTCGATACTGCCCAGCTCTTGATAGTTTCCGTCTTCCGCTTCATAGAGCGCTTGCATGAGCTGTTCATATTTGGGTAACCATAAAGAGTTTGACTCCATGGTGCTCCCCTCTTGATGACAGTCGTTATGATGGAAATGGATCTCACAGTATATAATTCTGTGTGGTCCCGTCGCAATTTTGGTTCGATCGAACATTATCTCTGCGGCATTCGCTTGGGTCATCGACGCACGCTTCGGAACTGCGAGCGGTCCCAGGGCGGCCGGCGTGCTTTCGGCCACAATTACTATAAGAAGTTACACAGGTCGGGTTCGTGATCGCTATGACTATGAACAGTGTACCACCGGAGGATGGTATGTATGATGGCGCAGACGCCAGACCATTGCCACCTCCCACAAGTTCGACCATCGATATTGATCGTTTACCATCCACGCCGCTTCCTGTCACTGCCTCCGCCAGCGTTACGTTCGTTACCGCTGAAGCCGACCCCGATACAGAGACAGAGACAGAGACAGAGACAGAGACAGAGACAGACACGAACACTGACGCGGACAAGGAGACGGACAATGTAAATGACGCCGAGCCGGATACGAACGCCGATATGGGTATCGCCACCACCACACCCACCGAACCGGGGGAAGTGGAGGGGACCGAGCCCGCGGCACCTATCGAAGGACCGGATGCACCGGCGACCGAGTTCGCCATCAAGGACTGCGCGCTCATCGCCATCGCCACGGGCGAGCGCGCCGAGAACCTCAAAGAGCTACGCTATAAGCTGCGCACCATCCATCCCGGCAGTGTCTATTACCATTTCTGGGGCTCGCGGTTACGGCCGCGGTTCCTCGATCCGGAGTTCAATAACGATTTCGCCGCATGGGCGCGGCATGCGCTGCACGACCGGAAGCTCTCAGAAGAGCTCGCCGTGGTCGACCCGCAGCGGTTTCCGACCATCGAAGCGCTCCGCAACGAGGTCATCGAGGTCATCGAAGAACGCCTCGACGAGCACCAGATCGTGCCGTGGTGCAAGAAGGATCAGCAGTTCCATTTCATCCGATCACAGATCGTCGTCTTCGATACGAACCGGCGATTGCGAGAACCCCGCGACCTCACCATGGCCATGCCGCTCATGTCGACCAGTAGCGTGTTCTATCATTTCATCGATGCGCGGCGGCGCACGCCCGAACACATCGACGATTTCAGTACATGGCTCGAAGGATTCGATTCACGCTATGACGACCTCATCGCGGAGCTTGCGAAAGTGGACCCGTACTTCGAGACGCTCACCGAGCTGCGCGAGCAGCTCTTTGTCCTCTTTTCAGATTATTTCACGGGTGTGGCATGATGAGTGTCGCAATCGATTTCTATGCAAAGGTCGCGGGCGAGGATGTGATCAAACACCTCCGCCAGCTCGCGCAGCCACTGGCCGGAAAGAGGGTGGTGCATATCAACTCCACGCGCAGCGGCGGCGGTGTGGCGGAGATACTCCACAAGCTCGTACCGTTCATGAACGAACTCGGCATCGATGCGCGGTGGGAGGTCATCACCGGCGAGAGCGAGTTCTACGGGTGTACCAAGAGTTTTCATAACGCATTGCAGGGGTCGCGCCGGGGCGTTTCCGACGCGATGCTCGACGCGTACGAGGCGACGAACGCCGCAACCGCCGAACGCTATGGCGACCTCCTCCACGACGCCGATGTCGTGTTCATCCACGACCCGCAGCCTGCCGCGCTCCTCTCGCACTTCCCCCACCGGCGCGGGAAATGGATCTGGCGCTGCCACATCGACATCTCGCGACCCTATCGCCGGATCTGGAAATATCTCCGCTCATTCGTGGCCGAGTATGATGCGAGCATCTTCTCCATGGCCGATTTTGCGCAGCAGCTGCCGCATGTGCAATATCTCATCCCACCGAGCATCGACCCACTGAGCGAGAAGAACATCGAGCTGCCCCAGCGCGAGGTGGAGGCGGTCTACGAGCGGTTCGGGCTCGACCCCAACCGACCCATGATACTCCAGGTCTCGCGCTACGACCGGTTCAAAGACCCGCTCGGCGTCATCCGCGCCTATCGGATCGCGAAACGGTTCATCCCCACGCTGCAACTGGTCCTCGCCGGCGGCGGCGCCGCGGACGACCCCGAAGGAAAGATCGTGCTCGACGAGGTACGCGTGGAGGCGCAAGATGACGATGATATCCACATCCTCCTCCTTCCGTCCGATGCACACCGGACCATCAACGCGCTCCAACGCGCATCCGATATCATCCTCCAGAAATCGATCAAAGAGGGGTTCGGGCTCACCGTGACCGAGGGGCTCTGGAAAGAAAAACCGGTCATCGGCGGGAATACCGGCGGGATACGGCTACAGGTCGTGAACCATCATACCGGGTTCCTCGTGGATACGCCGGAAGGCGCGGCGTTGCGCATCAGGTACCTCCTCTATCATACCGAGAAGATGCGCGAGATGGGGAAGAAGGCGAAGGAGTTCGTGCGCGAGAACTATCTCCTCACCCGCCATCTCCGCGAGTATCTCACCCTCATGGTCGCGCTGACCCATATCAACGACGACCGGATCAGTTTCCGATAAGGGAGCCATAGCATCAAAACGAAAATGAACGCAGCGCAATCGCAATCGCAATCGCGATCAGAGAATGAAAACGGGGCCACCTCCGCACACTGCGGCATAAATAGTCACCTCGTCTCAATTCCCACACGGGCCAATGTGAGGCTGACCGGCAACCCATTTCGTATCAGGCGCCCGAGGTTTTCGTACTTGGTCTTTTCGGGCAAAATCTAAATAGAGGCCTGGCCACGCCCTAATCCTCGGCATGCCTCAATGTGTCCATGCCATGAGACGAAAACCCCTAACGTTCATTTACACCGTCTATAAAGTGCGCCATTCCCGCCACACATTATACAAAGAAGGTATACAGATGAACTGAAAGCAAAACGACCGAGGGGCCGGGCGCCCCCAAATCTTCAGCCCCCGGGTCCCTTGTCCCCAACCCCCAACCCCTCATTCCCCAACCCCCAGTGGCTTCTTCCC
>CAZSUE010000697.1:0-3042 GCA_964609045.1 uncultured archaeon
TCAACGATCAACGATCAACGATCAACGATCAACGGTCAATGAGCGTTTGTCCCGCTTGCGAGCCACAGCATCCGAGTTGAAATGAGTATCGGGGGGCGATAGGTCCGTCCGCCATTTCGCTCACTCATCCTCTTTGCCAAGCTCAATGTCCATGGGTTCGAACCATTCATCATCGTCGAAGTCCCAGTCCTCGTCGATGAACGCGTCGTCCGCCAGCGCCTCTGCATCGGAGTATCCGCCCTCGTCGGCCTCCAGCCCCTCATCGACCTCGACCAGTTCCTCCTCGTCCTCAGCCATGGCGATATCAATATCGCTCTCGCTATCGCTCTCGCTATCGGTATAGGTGTCGATGAATGCGGCTTCGTCCCCTTCGAGCTGCTCCCAGCCGCCCAGCTCCTCTTCCTCTTCCACGGTGACCTCCATTTCCATTTCCATTTCCATATCTGTATCAGTATCAGTATCTGTATCAGGTCCCGGGTCGCGTTCCCGGGCCAGTTCACTTTCGGCGTCGATACTTTCTGCGCCCAGCGCAGCGGCGGTTCCGCCCTCGCGCACCGTTGGCGCCTCTACCGCGTAGGGGTCGACCTCGTCGAACGCGTCCTCGTACTCTGCTTCCCAGTCATCCGCTGCAATGGTCTCCTCGTGCTCCAAATGGTGCTCGCCGGGGTCTGGCTCATATTCGATCTCGGCATGGATCGTATCTATACCTGCGGCTCCCTCCTTCTCGCGAGCGCCCCCACTGACCCATCCTGCGCCCTCTTGTGCACTTTCCCCCTCTCTTCTGAGACGTTTGAGCCGCCGCCGTGCCACGCCGACGACGATAAGCAAGATGAGGATGAAGATGATCGCGGCGAGGATGAAGTATGGGAAGAGCTCGGTGAACCGATCGGTTGCGACCTCCTCCACTCGCTGCGTCGCGCGCGCCGTACCGGCGCTGAGCGGTGTGGTTCCCGTCCCCACGGCGGCGTCGGCCTCGTCGGCAGCACTGAAATAATATGTGTGCGTCCCCGGTCGAAGCGTGGTTGTATAGAGGTAGACCACGCCGTCGGTGTAGTTCCTATCGTCATCGCGCGGCTCCATATCGTATCGCTCCCCGTCGAGCACCACCTGGATATGATCGGGCGCGTCGCCGTCCGCATCGGTATAGACGACGAAGAAGCCGACCTCGGTCTCGCTATCCACGCCCTCGGCCGGCCAGTGATGGCCCTGTGAGAGGCGCGGCGCGTGGTTGGGAACACGGACGGCGGGGGTGACGAGCGCGGTGGCGGCAATGGTCGGTGTATCGGGACCGCCCGTCGCTTCGAGGTCGCCGTCGGACGCGCCGAAATAGTACCGGTGCACTCCCGCACCGAGCGTGAGCGTCACCTCATATTGTTGCGAGACCGCGTCTCCGTCCGGGCCTCCGTTCTCTCCCGTCAGCGCGGTCATAGGATACGGTTGTCCGTCGAGGATGAGCCGCACATAGGCGGCCGGGTCGCCATCCTCGTCGTCGTAGCGCACCCTGAAGCTGATATTGGTAGCGGTGGTGAGGTTGGAGCCGGGGCGCATCGACGCATCTGAGAGTGTGGGTGCATGGTTAGAGTCCGGCGGCGTCACCGTGACCGCCCATTTGACGGGCGTCGAAAGCTCGGCACCGTCGAAGAGCCGGACCGAGAGGTTGTGGGTCCCTTCAGCGGCCCAGCGAATGGCGAACTGCGCCGCGGTAGAATCGGAGCTCCAATTGCCGTCGACGTACCAGTAATAGACGAGCGTGTCGTTGTCCGGGTCCTCACCTGTGACCTCGAAGTGGCCCGTTTCGCCGGCCTCGAGCGTGACATTCAGCGTACTGGGCGAATAGTCGACGATGCTCGGCGGATGGTTCGCCGGGCCGGTGACGAACGGGAGCATCCATGCATTGTCCTCGCTGATCGGTGTTTGGGCATCGCCCGGCCAGGCGGTGCTGTTCCCGTCGGAGGCGCTAAAGTAGGCCCGATGGTAGCCGCGGGAGAGGCTCGTGGTATGGGAATAGACGAGATCGGTCCCGTTGGTGCGAGACCGCTCCGTCGGTGCCGCGGTCATCGTCGTGGGTATATTGTCGATGACGAGCCGCACATAGTGTGGCGCGTCGCCGTCGGAGTCGCGATAGCGTACCGTGAAGGTGACGGGAGTGTTCACATTGAGATTCGCCCGGGGCGAGTAATCGCCGTCGGAGAGGAGCGGTGCATGGTTCACCACCTCGCCGGTCACCTGTACGGTCCAGACAACCGGCTCCGATCGGTTCCTTCCATCGAACGCGCCAACCGTGATATTGACCGTTCCCAATTCGGTGAACCGGTGCGACCACACCGCGCTGGTATTGCTCTGGACGGTCTCGCCAAACATCCATTCGTAGCTGATGGGGTCGCCGTCGGGGTCGTACGCGTCGAGTACGAGGAAGGTGATCCGGTCACCGGTATTGATACGGAGGAGTGGTTCGTCCTCGGGTGCGGTGGCGTTGATCACCGGCGGACGGTTCGGGGCTTGGGACACCACGAGCGTTGCCGCCGTCCCGGGTGAGGTGGGTGTGTCGTCGCGTGGCCATGCCGCGCGCTCGCCGTCACTGGCACGGAAATAATATCGATGGCTACCCGTTGTAAGCGTGGTATTGTAGTAGTAGCGCACCCCGTCACCAATATTGGCGTCGCCGTTGTCAGCACCGCTGGTCATGGCGTACGGTTCGCCGTCGATGACCACATCCACATACGATGCCGCATCGCCGTCGCGGTCGCGATAGACCACACTGAAATGGACCGTCGTCGTTGTCGTGACATCGGAATGTGGTGTGGCCGTGCCGTTGTCGAGGGTCGGCGCGTGATTCACCGTACCTTCGCGCACTTCGATGGTCCAAATCACCGGGGATGAGAATTGGTTGCCGTCAGATGCGTGGACCGTGACCGTATGGTTCCCCAATTGATCGAAGACGGCGGTGAGGCTCTCGGCACTCCTGTTGACCGGTTCGCCGTTACGCTCCCAGCGGTACGAGAGCGGCTCGCCTTCCGGGTCGTAGGCGTCGACGACGATGAA
>CAZSUE010000698.1:0-3038 GCA_964609045.1 uncultured archaeon
GGTGCGCATCCTCCCCTACTTCATCTGAGTCTGGTTCAGATCGTAGCCTCTTTAATCCGGTCGGTACTCATATACAAATAGCGGTGCGTACGTAGGCGCGCTCATGCCGATGAAGCTCTCGGTGTTCGAGGAGTACCCGATTGCCGCCAACCTCTCGCATCTGGAGCAACTGCGCCGGTTGGCACGACGCGGCGCCACCGAGATCGAGCTCTTCATCGCTGCGGATTCGCTGGATCGGTTCTATACTATCGCCGACCCCCTCCTCGATGCCTATCCGTTCATAAGCGTCGGGTACTGGCCCCTGCTCGCACCCGAGGAGGGCTACTGGCTCTCGCCGTTCTCCGCACCGCAGGCGCTCACACGCCTCCTCCACGAACTCACGGCGCGTGATACGAGCGAGCGGTTGCTCCTCCTTTGGGACGCCGAACTCCCCGTCCTCGACCCGAGCCGTCTAGTGAAACATGCTCCCTCGTTCGCAGCGTCGAAACGGCAAATCCAGACCTTTTTCGAGCGTAGCGCGGAGCAGGGTATCGAGCTGGTCAGCTGCGAGTATCCAACACAATTCGTCCCCGAACCGCTCCAGCGCGCGTTGGGGATCGCATTCTCACCCACACGCTACCGTATCCGCAAGATCAAGATGGCGTATACGAGCATGAAAGCGCGCTTCTCACCGCTCCTTGGCATGCGCACGGCGCGCTTCGTCGCACGCACGATGCTGGCGCGTGAGCTCGCGGTGAACACTGCGCGCTACGGGTCGCGCTTCGGTATCGCACTGGGGTGCCTCGCCACTGGCGCGCTCGAGGACGAACCGATCATTTCCGCGTCGGAACTGGCGTCCGACCTCGCGCTCGCGCGCCGGTTCCAAGTGGAGCGTGTCTACCTCTATCGGCTCGGCGGACTGGTCGGACCCATCGTGGATGCGCTCGAAGAATATGTGATATGACCGGGTATGATATGATATGATATGATATGATATGATATGATATGATATGACATGTTCTGATATGATCTGGTATAACACGACTTGATATGATATGGCATGCTCAGGGCTTGTTCGCAAGATAGAGGTTCGAGCGGTTCTTCCCGTTCGCTTGGAGTTGGTCGGGCGGGTCGGTTCGAGATCGGATCGAACCAAAAAAAATGGGTATGTACAAAATTGTGGTGTGCAAAGGAGCGTCCGCTACATGGAGGCTCAAAGATATCAGATCCTCGGGCGATACCGATCATACCATTCATTTCTCTATGATGATATGATATGGCCCGAACGGTCCTTTCTTTTCAATCAACCCAATGTTGGGCGGCACCGTGATGGGAGCGGGACCGGTTCGATCCGTTGGTTTGTCGCCAGCGGTCTTCCCGGTACGGCTTCATCTACCGCCATTTCTTGTATCGGTCGAGGAGTGAAACGAGCTCGCGCGCGCAGTTCTCCGGTAGTGTGCCGTCATCGTCCTTTTCACGGACGTAGTCTTTGGCATCTGCGATACCGACCCGACTGGCCTTGCTTACCACAGAGGCGAGGAGTGGTTTGCCGACCTTTGGTTCGATACCCGCACTTTTGAGCGCTTCGCGCGCATCGTAGCGGAAATAGTTCAGCCGCGAGAGATTGAGCATTTTCTCCATGCGTTTCTTTTGTCGTCTGCTTTTACTGCGTCTATTTTTTCTTCGCCTACCCATAGGAACGCCTGTTATTTTAACCTAGCAGCGTTCCTACATATAAACGTAAGGGTCGACCTCAGCGAGTTGGCACTGAGGGTGATTGGAGCTGCCAGCCGGTGAAGCTATCAGTTTTCAGAACCTATTAGAGTTCCCCGTTCTCATTCTTGCGCGGTCTCCCTACATCTTCTCTTCTTTTGATCGCTCACCGATCTCGAGCACCATCCGATAGCGCACCTCGCCCGCGCGCACGCGATCCAGCGCGTCGTTGATCTCAGCGATCGGCGCCGTCTCGGTCACTGGCGCGATCCCGTGGCGCACGGCGAACGCAAGCATCTGGCGCATCGTTGCGCGGCCGCCGATAGCGCTGCCGGATAATCGGCGCTGGCCGCTGATCAGCGCACCACCGGGGATATCGAGCGCTCCGGACGAGCCGCCGATGAACACCAATTCGCCCATCGGCCGGAGGAGCCTCAGATAGCGCCGCCAGTTCAACTTCGCCGTCGTAGTGGAGAGGATGAGATCGAGGCTGCGCTCCATCCGTTCGAACGCGTCCTCGTCGCCGATATCGATAAAATGATCGGCACCGAGCACACGGGCCTCCTCGCGCTTTTTAGGTGAGTGCGAGAGCGCGGTGACCGCACAGCCCATGGCCGATGCGAATTGGAGCGCGAGATGGCCGAGACCGCCGATGCCGAGGACGCCCACATGTGCGGTCGGTGCGGCGAGCCGACGCAGCGGCGAGAACACGGTCAAACCGGCGCAGAAGAGCGGTGCGGCGGATTCGGACGATAATGCGTCCGGGATCGGGAACACGAACCTGCTATCGAGCCGTATCCGATGCGCAAACCCGCCATGACGGCCCACGCAGGTACGCTCGCGCTCGGCGCAGCAGTTCTCGAGCCCGCGAAGACACCACTCGCAATCGAGGCAGCTTCCGCACTGCCAGCCAACGCCGACACGCTGGCCCCGCTCGACCGCGGCGACCTCTTCGCCGCAGCTACGGATATAACCGACGATCTCGTGACCCGCCACCAGCGGGTACGACGCCACTGGCCAGTCGTTGTCGATGAGATGAAGGTCGCTATGGCAGATGCCGCAGTGCGAGATCTCCAGTTCCACATCGAACGGTCCCAGTGGCGCAGGGTCGTATTCGAACGGTTCCAACGGCTCGTTCGGGCCGGGGGCGGCATATGCGAGGATCGGTCCCGAGGTCTTCATTGTCTTCGTCATCGTCAGCATCTCACTTCGATCCACTAAGGGCGCTCTCCCGATATCAATATATGTATGTGTCTCTCACGGGGGCCGCTTCGCCCCCGTTCCCCCGTTCCCCAACCCCTAACCCTGAGTCCCGTCCCCAACCCATTGGCGGGCGGGGCGGCCCC
>CAZSUE010000699.1:0-3033 GCA_964609045.1 uncultured archaeon
GGTGAGCGGTATGCGGTGAGCGGTATGCGGGGAGCGGTATGCGGGGAGCGGTGTGCGGTGCGCGGTGTGCGGTGCGCGGTGAGCGATGTGCGGTGCGCGGTGAGCGGTATGCGGGGAGCGGTGTGCGGGAGGGAAGGGGAGAGTGAGAAAGTGAGAAAAAAAGAGAGAGAAGGAAGTGGACCGCAATCCACTTGCCTTTATTTGGGTTATTCCTACGATCTCGGCTGTTTTGGCCGATCTCATAGAGATGATCTACGACCTAATTCCCGCGATCAGGCTTCACGGAGCCGGTCGGCGGTGAATGTGTAGGTCGTCAGCGCATATCCATGGCTGTCGAGCTGGAATTCGCGGTCGTCGACATGGCAACCGTCGAAGGTGAACTGCTTGAGACCGAGGCCTTCCGGATAGGAGTCCTGCATGACGGAGAGGATGATCTGGAAGGTCGTGTTGTTGTCCATGTGCTTGTTGAGGAGCTCGGAGTTCGAATGCACGAGGATCTTGCCCTTGACATGGAGCCGGCCGTAGACGACACCGAGGCGCTCGTTCATACCCACGCCGCGGACATCCTGCCGATCCTTGTAGACTTTATAGGTAAAACCCTTTAAGCCGTGGACTTTT
This sequence comes from uncultured archaeon, assembly GCA_964609045.1. Taxonomy (GTDB): domain Archaea; phylum Thermoplasmatota; class Penumbrarchaeia; order CAZSUE01; family CAZSUE01; genus CAZSUE01. The sequence goes on from CAZSUE010000699.1 coordinate 619, forward strand.
TCGCCGTCGAATAAGATCTCTGATTTGTTTGCTGCTAATACTGCCATAATACACACCTAGGTAGGTTATTGGGAAAAATCCAAGCATCATGTTGAATTTTACCAATTACCCTATCGCATGCATCCTATATAAGGCTTCCGCTGCGCAATGCGAAAGCTTAAATATAATGGCGAGCACCGAATTCGGCCGTATTGGGGCGAAAACGGTGACGCGCACCTCATCTTATAATTGGGATCAACGCCAAGGACGCCTGAGAGCGCTGCGATCGGCGTTTGACGATGGCGGTGAAATGTGCGTTGATGCAGATCGTCCCGTAAACCGGTCAAAAGGCGCCCGCTTCTATTACATAAAGCTTCCGCCCAGGGATGGAAAGGGCTAAATATGATGAGGGGACGCTGCGCACGAGATATACTGCAGAACACGGTGATCGACCCTTGTGAACGACCGAGGAACGAAGGTCGACCGAGGAACGGAGGTGCCAGTGGCCGACGCGGTCGGCGCCATATGATCATGGGGCCCCACCATCAAGCTTATGTATCGACGCGCTCATAAGTTATCTCATAAGGTGTGATTGAGCTGTGGACCGATCCCACTCCCGGTGTGTGAAACGCTGGTCACATAATACCACCGATCGCGTTTTGAACGCGCGGCAAGATATCGTGACTTCCAGCCCAGCTCATGCTCCGATAGCGTTCCGGCTTTTGTCCACCATCGTTCTCGCCATCTTTGAGCGGCCGGGCGGTCACCGTATGAAACGTCACGACCGACGGTCCGCCGCCAGGGGGGAAGCACGGAAGAACGATCGGCAGAATCGAACCCGCTCGGATCGAAGGGATGCGGAGCGGGTGGTGTGGCTCGACGATGATGAGGTCGAGATCGAATACGACCCCGGTCGGCGGAAGAGTGCCCGTAAAGCGGCACCGCCCTCGCGTTACCTCGATCGAAAGGGCGCGGAATTCGCCTTCGCAAAGCATCCCTACACCGCGATCCTCAGTGAACGGATCACCCCGCGGGGACAGAAACGCAAGCCGCCGCGTATACTCGGTCCCGCCAAGAAACGCTCGGGTGAGCGCACGGGTGGGCCTCCGCAGTTCGTCGATATCACCGTCAGCACGGCACAGGTGATCATTCAAGCACCCGCCGAACCACCCCAACACTCCACTCCCAAAGCGTCCCCGCTCACCGCATCGGCATCGGCATCGGAATCGGCTTCGGCCCCCGCCGCGGCATCGGAACCGCGATCTCACCCCTCCTCATCGGTCCCACCGCCGTCCAACGGTACAAGCTCGGCTCCAGCGCAGCGGTTCAAAGGCGCCTACCGTCGAGATGAGAGCGATACATCATTCTCCATGGACGAGCGCCGCTATCGTCGTGATGCGTCATCTTCCGAAATGGAGGGGTCCAGCGATAATGAAGAAGAGGACCCAGAGATCGACGCCCTCTTCGACACCGATCTCGCCACCGACGATGAGACGATAAAACCCGATGGCGACACCGAGGAGGAGCCCAAGCATAAGGTTATGAACGACGCAAGGCTTCGCACGCTTCGTGACGGGTACCGCGAACGCCGCGCGCGGGCTGATCGCGTACGATCCAAGAAACAGCGTGAGCTCGATGAGATTTTTCGCTAGCAGACCACGATCCACCCCGAGCGGTGCGAGTGACAACTGGCCCGATGACGCGCCGGAAATGCTCCCGAACTACTATGCCATCGCAACAGGCGAGCGTGCGCCGAATTATCAGCGCGCACAGCGCACCGCGACGCAAGAGGACCCATCCAGTGCTGGATCGCTCGAGGGGCTGTGGTCGATCCACAACGGGCCGACGACCATGCGGGACGAAAAGCAGCATCCGTCCCTCCTCGACCTCAAGAGAAGCATCGCGCACCAGATGCTGAAGGCATGCAATCTCTGCGAGCGCCGCTGTGGCGCAGATCGCGCAGCCGGAACTGCCGGACACTGCGGCGTGCTCGAGGCACGGATCGCGTCCGAGTTCATCCACCACGGTGAGGAGCCGGAGCTCGTCCCATCCTATACGATCTTTTTCGAAGGGTGCACCTTTGATTGCGTCTTCTGCCAGAACTACAATATCTCCCAGCGGCTGCAAACGGCGCCCGTCGCAGACGCAGAAAGTACCGCCGATCGGCTCGAAGCGCGCGAAGCCACTGCGCGCAATGTGAACTGGGTCGGCGGCGATCCCACCTCCAACCTCCCGTTCATCCTCGAGACGCTATGCAAGAGCGAGACGGAACTGCCGCAGGTCTGGAACTCGAACCTCTACCTTACCGAAGAGAGCATGGCGCTCCTCGACGGTGTGATCGACCTCTATCTCACAGATTTCAAATACGGTTCTGACGCGTGCGCGGGGCGGCTCTCGAAGGTGGAGAACTATTGGTCGGTCCTGACGCGCAACCAC
>CAZSUE010000700.1:0-3019 GCA_964609045.1 uncultured archaeon
ACCCTTTCTGCTGAATATTGGCAAAGGGTACTCCCTTTGGCCATGTTCGCAGAATCGCAGCTCGTAGAGACCGATTCTGTTGAATCCGAAAAGTCCAAGTACGAAAACCTCGGGCGCATGGTACGAAATGGGTTGGCGGTCAGCCGCCCGTGCAACTGTTCTTTAGGCTCATTCCAGGTGGAGCACCTAGTTAATACATTTTTTGGCGAAAACATATATACCCGACCCTTTGAATGGAATGAGCCCTTTATATCGGTACGACACTATAGTATGCCATACCATAGCGTATTCCACTATAACTTAGCCTCGTGCAGCATAATGCTATATAAGATACTATGCGTCGCTGCTTTGCAGCCTCGTCATGGCTCCCACGCCGCGATGAAGGTACTATTTAGTATTCACCCGAAAGATTTTCGTGCGGTTGCTCCACACCGCGCCGCGCCTATGGTTCGTAGAGACGACGATCGACCTCTGCCATCACTATATCGAGGATCGCTTTCATATCGCTGAGCCGGAGCTTGCGGTCGAACGTGACCCTGCAATGGACCCCTCCGTCGGAGATGCCGTTAAGGTTGTTCGTCAGCTCCCCTCGTGCAATATCGCGCCGCGTCGCCGCCCTCGTTCCCGTTTCGTTCGCATCCGTAACGACGGCGGACGGTTCGGCCGTCGCTCGCTTCTCATCATCTGTCATGTCGATATCCTCGTTCTTTTATCCCAATGTTCGCAACAAAGGAGGTCGTAAGGCACTCGTTCGTAATTGTGCCGGCGCTCCTTTAACCGAGCTCAGGGCCGACTGACGAACAGCTCTTCCAGTTCCTTATCGTCGCCCGCGGTCACCTTTTCCAATGCGACATCGTCCACTACGGACCCGCTCGGCGCCGTTTCTGCGCCCTTGAGGAGCTCCTCGGGGCGATGCTCCTTTTCCACCGTGATCTCGCCCTCGCACGCCGGACAGATCTTGACCCTGTTTGCACAGCTCCGATGGTATTTCTTGTGACAGGTACATTCGACGTATTCCAGTCCGTGTTTGATAAAACCCCAACAGATACCGCATCGCACCGGCGTGGTGGCGATATGGACACGAAGCCGTTCCTCTCGCTCCCGCTGTTTGGGCTCCTCCGGCTCGACCGGTTCGAGGACCGGGACGGCAACCGGCTCGACGCTCGCTGCAGTCGCATCCAGCTCCTCCGCAAAAAGCGACGACGGTGGTGGCGGCGCATCCGGTGAGGGGGGCGCCTCGGGCGGCGGCGGGAGCGGTGCATCGGTGGGAACCGGCATTTCCGGCCCTTGGGCCGGCGCTGGGGCCGACGCCGATGAGGGAGTGCTCGCGCGCGCCGCTGTGGTCGCGGGGCAGGGTTCCACTTCCTCCGTCACCGACGCGGCCACCATCGTCTCACCGAGCGCCGGTGCCGGTGTCGCTGCCGGCTCGGTGGGCGTGGTGGGCGTGGGAGGTGTGGGCTCCGGAAGGAACTGGTCGCGGTGCTGGCTGACGAGCGGGTCGTCGATGTAGGCCTTGACCGCGACCGTCTCCTCCACCGCGTCGAGGATACTATGGTAGAACCCTGCCAGCGCTTCGGTGCTCTCTGCAAAGGCGGTGAAGAGCACTTTCGAACGCTTGACGCCGCCGATGACCTCGCATTGGAGCGCGAATTTCCGCGCGCCGCGCCCGGAGCGTTCGAGGCCGAAATACCGGACCTTTCCGCGAAAGAACCGGACCGTATCGGTCACCTTCGGCTCAAGCATATAGAGATCGAACGCCGCCAGGGCACTTTGTAATTGAGTGAAGAGTTGCTGTGCTCCGACCTCGATGTCCTCGCTCGTTTCTTCGAGCTTTTTCATGATATAGAGATTGCGTTCCCACTCCTCCAGCGCAATCTCGTATGCTTCCAGATGAGGGCTTGCGATGGAGGCGACCCGTGCGGGTATGGCACATTTTCGGTGCCGTTCCGTATCCAGTTCGAAATACTTCAGCCCGCCCGAGAGCTCAACCTCACCGCATTCGCCAGTGGGCCGAAGGGTAAAGGTGATCACCTCGCTCTCGCCGACGCGGATAAGGCTCACCGCACGCTCCACCGCGTCGGTGACAAAGAGCTCTTCAGGGATAAAGAGTCGTGCATGAATATCTGCAAGCGGCGTTTCCGTGCGGTTCCCGATCTTGATCTGGAACAGGAGGTTCGCATCCTCGTATTCGATCCTCGTCTGGATCAGCGGTGTCGCCGGTTTGCGCGCCGGTTTCGATTTGGGTTGTTTGACCGGGATCGGTTTGGGTGCGCTCTTTCCAGTGGCCGTGGCTGTGGGCGTGGCTGTGGGCGTGGCTGTGGGCGTGGCTGTGGATGTGGAGCTGGCCGAGACCGCCTCCTTTTTCGCGGTGGTCGTCTTCGTTTTGGACGCGGGCCGGATGATGGTGGGCGGACGCGAGCCGCCGGCGCTCGACGTCTTTGTCGCGGCCATGCCGGTGGCGGCGCCCGTGGTCGGAGCATTCGCCTTCACCCTGGCCGGGCGCTTTTGTTCTGCTTGCTTGTGCTGTTCGAAATTATGCATCTTCTTCGTTTCGTTCCTCACCGTTTTGACCAATGTGCGAAGTTCCCGAACGCGTCGCGACCATAACTCACGTTTATAGCCGGCCTTATCGGCGATGAACTTGTAGGTCTCCGGGAGGTTGCGCTTGATCACCGCTTCCGGGACCTTATGGAACAGCACCTTCACATAGATCGTCTTGATCTTGCTTTGGATCGTCTTGATATATTTATACCGCTTTTGGAGCGAATCGTGGTACTCCCGCGAGAGCTTCTTCAATAACCGCCCCAGCTCCACGAAGCTTTTTTCCTCCACCACCGCGGTGAAGGTTGGATGCGTGCCCGCTCGGACGATGGTCGGTTCGAACCTCAACGCATCTTTGGGGATACCTTCGGATGTGATCAGCCGTACCGCTGCACTCAATACATTTTTGATCGCTTTATAGAACGCCTCCTTGAGCGCCTTGATGGTGAGAAGATAGGCATGGAGCGTCCTGGCATAG
>CAZSUE010000701.1:0-3010 GCA_964609045.1 uncultured archaeon
GCGGTGTGCGGTGTGCGGTTAGCGGTATGCGGTGTGCGGTGTGGGGGGAGAAGCCACTGGGGGGTTGGGGAACAAGGGGTTGGGAGAGGGGTTGAGGAACTGGTGACAGGGGCCGCCTCGCCCGCTGGTGCATAAGACGCCAGAGGAGAGCAGCGCATAGGAATGTGGCCGCGATGCCCCGATCGAAGGGTATCGGGCGCGTTCGTCCTCGTGGGCGCACTATAGGATGCGGGCGGCAGTGCCAAGCCAAGCCAAGCCAAGGTACGAAAACGCGCGAGATGGATGCAGGGTCGAGCGGACCCGGACTGTTCGATGATTGTTCTAAAAGGTTCATATAGCCTCGAGCCGCTTTTTTGGTTCGAGCCTCAATTATCGAGGAGTATCGATCATGGCATCTAATAATGCTCGGCATCATCAATCTCCCCCCCACTCCTATCCTCATACCCATCGTCATACTCAATCTCAACCGCGAGTGGGTGCCCGGTATCGGGTGTATCGACTCCGGCAGCATCGGTCACTGGCGCTGGTCGTCATATTACTCGTCGTCGGCGCCGCGCTACTGGCGCTGGGGCCGGTCGGCAGTGGTGCCAGCGGCGCAGAGACCGGCGGCGCGCCGGCACACTTTACCGGCACGGTGGAGGATAATGGGGTCGACACCGACGACGACGGGCAGTACGAACTGCTCGAGGTCGCAGCAGAGGTCACCGTGGAGAGCGCCGACGAGTACCGCGTCTACGCCACGCTTGCGGGGTCGGGCATCGATGCGCGGACGCACACCGCTCAGTACCTCACCGCGGGCGTGCACACGCTCACGGTCCATTTCAGCGGCCAGCTCCTCTACGACAGCGCGCGCGACGGACCGTATACCGTCTCGCTCCTCCTCGCCAATCACGATATCCTCGATCGGCTGAAGCACGAGACCGCGGCATACGCCGCAGAAATGTTCAACCCCGAGGCACCTGAGCCCGCCACGAACGGGTCCAAGGTCCAGATATCCACCGACACCATCACGATCACGGGTACGGTCTTTACCACCGTCATCGATATCCACCGGCCGAGCATCCTCTTCGATTACGCGCCCGCCAGCACCGATACCGACACCGTCGAGGAGCGCGCAACGCCGCCGCTCAGGTACCGTCTCCAGCTCGAACAGCTCATCGCATACGACGATACGAATAGGAACCACTATTACGATGCTGGCGACGCGGTCCGTGCGAGCGCCGACATCCTCGATGCGGACTGGACGCTGGATGTGCGCATGATCGAGGGGTTCGAGACGTTCGAGTTCGAGCTGAGCGCGTTCGTGCCGTTCATCGATACGAACGACGGCGATACCGTCGGCCACGGCAAGATCGCGGTGCATCTCTCGTCCGCCGTGCTCGGCGAGGATTATTCGGTCCAGAAGTTCGATATCGAGCTGCTGCCGGACACTGAACTTCCCGGCACGCATATCGCGCTGGAACAGTCACTCGTCGACCTCTCCCAGCAGCATATCGTCGCCGCAGACGAACCGCTCTTTGTGGATGCCGAGAACGCGCTGGCGCCGTACCCCGTGGATGCGAACGGGAGCGGTGAGGTACGCTTCGTCCAGAAGATCGATGGCGGGGACGACCGCACCGCCGACGCTGCAGAGACCCACGGATTCTATCGTTGGAGCGGCGCTATCGAGCTGCAGCGCGAAGACGGCACGGAGGAGACGACCTTCCGCAGCTCGTATCACAACGACGGAGAGACGCTGTCGCTCTATTTCTGTTACCCGAACCCGGGCGTGGCACAGCTCTATCACGACCCCAGCGTGGGTGTGGTCGCCGCCAACGCGCCCGCGCTCGTCGAGGAGGTCATAAACGCCGTGCAGCACAATCCCTACCTCTTCTCCATCGGGCTACTCAGCGCGGCCATCACCGTCTACGCCACGCTCGCTGTGGGCAAGCGCAAGCGCTGAGAGATAACGAAATCTTCCCGCGCGACGAAACTGGCCGGGTCGCAACGAATGGGCGGCGAGCGCGATGTGGCCGAACCGGCAACGAATGGGCGGCGAGCGCGATGTGGCCGAACCGGCAACGAATGGGCGGCGAGCGCGGTGTGGCCGAACCGGCAACGAATGGGCGGCGAGCGCGATGTGGCCAAACAGCAACGAATAATTGAGCCGAATTTCTCGAATGTCCCGCCTTTTTTGGCCGTGCCGTTCCTTGCCTATTGGCGATGGTTAGGGTTATTGCGCCATGGCCGTTCGGTCGCGTTTCGTACGCACGAGCGCGATGGCCATGCCAAGCTCCTCGGTAGCGATAAGCGGTAGAGCTTTACGCTGAAGATTCTGCACGCGCCAGCAGGCGGGACGGTTTGCGTACGCCGCCAGCCACAGTCCACCCGAACGCGCCAGCGGCCGGTGGCCGCCAGCCCTCTAGCGCTGTTGCGCACCCACCCCGCCAGCGACCGATCAGCCTTCCACGACCTATGGGATGTCAAAGGCCACGGTAGGGCTTTGGCCGTGGTCTTGGAATCATTACCGATTCTCTTTTCGGCGTCGCTCGATCTTCTCGACCAATGTCTCGACGGAATCGTTGTCTACCCATTCGCGCCGATCCTCTGCCGATTTCTATTTCCATTTCCATGGCCCTTTTCGAATTGATCTATGTCTCCCATGTGGCCAGCGACCCGGCGATCTCCTCGCATTGCGTTTGAATGTTCGTCAGCGCTTCGTATTCAGCGGCCCATACCATCATATCTTGTGTGTCACCAGCCTCTTTCCGTTCGAACTTTTCAATAAAAATAAACTCCTCCGAACTCATTTCGTATTTGCGTTCGAATGTTTCCAGCTTACGCTTGGTATTTCTAATGGAGAGGTTCAATATCGCTCGTTCCCGTTCCAAGACGTGGTGGATGAGTGGTAATGTGGAGACGGGCACCTCGATCGTGGTTGTTGGCATCTTAGAGCACCAACTGAGCTATTCTTTTGACGGGGGAAGGGAACAGGGGAACGAGGGAACGGGGGAACGAGGGAACGGGGGAA
>CAZSUE010000702.1:0-3007 GCA_964609045.1 uncultured archaeon
CGACGAGCTGTCTGTCCGGGCACTGGAGAGCATGCTCGAAGCGGTCTCCGGGGGCCCTTGTTCCCTTGTTCCCCCGTTCCCCTCTTCCTTCCCCAACCCCAACCCCCTCCCCAGTGACTGCTATGGATGAACCGGAACCGATCGTCGACGCACATGGACTGACCAAGCGCTTTGGCACATTCGTCGCCGTGGACGGGATCGATTTTGCTATCCAACGCGGCACTTGCGTCGGCTTTCTCGGCCCCAACGGTGCGGGCAAGACCACCACGGCGAAGATGATCTATTGCGTCTCACCGGTATCGGCGGGGACGCTCACCGTCCGCGGTATGGATGTAATGGAACAGCCGCGTGCGATCAAGCGCCTCATCGGCGTTGCGCCGCAGGAGAACAATCTCGACCCCGATTTTACCATCTACGAGAACCTGCTCGTCTTCAGCCGGTATTTTGGGATGGACCGTGAGTATGCCGCTGAGCGCGCCGACGAGCTCCTCTCGTTCCTCGCGCTGGATATGAAGCGCGACGACACGGTGGAATCGCTCTCCGGCGGGCTGAAGCGGCGGCTCGTCATCGCGCGTGCGCTTTTGAACGAGCCGGAGATCCTCGTCCTCGACGAGCCCACCACCGGACTCGACCCGCAAGCGCGGATCATGATCTGGGACCGGCTCCATCAGCTCAAACGGCGGGGGATCACCATAATCCTCACCACGCATTACATGGAAGAGGCGATGGAACTCTGTGATCGGGTTTTGATCATGGACGAGGGACGCGTCGTCGTTGAGGGCGCGCCGCATGCGCTCGTCGAGCGTTATAATGCGAGCGACGAAGTGCTCGTTGTCGGCGGCACGAAAGAGATGCTGGATGCGGTCCATGCGGCGGTCTGTGGCGACGGGCATCACGAGACGCTTCACTGCGAGGTGCTTGGGAACCGGTTACAGATCTTTTGCGACGACCCGCGCGCGCTCGAAACCGAACTCATGGAACGGTTCGAGCTGACCACGCGCACCATACGACCGACGAATCTCGAGGATGTGTTCCTCACGCTCACCGGTCGGAGGCTGTAATGATGGCCAGAGGCGGTGGTTCGACGCAGTCCCGCAGCATCGGGAGGCTTGCGCTCACCGTCTGGCGCCGCAATCTCGATGTCTATCGCAAGACCTACAAGACCGCACTGGTCCCGCCGCTCCTCGAACCGCTCCTCTATCTCTTCGCGTTCGGGTTCGGGCTCGGCGCCATCGTCTCGCGCGATGTGGGCGGCGTGAGCTATATCCAGTTCATCGCACCGGCGATGATCGGGATCAGTGTGATGAACGGTGCATCGTTCGAGTGCACCTACGCCTCCTTCGTGCGCATGTATTATCAAAAGACCTTCGACGCGATCATCGCCACACCGGTATCCGTGGAGGAGGTCATCACCGGCGAGATACTCTGGGGCGCGACCAAGAGCCTCGTCAACGCCACGCTCATGGTAATCATCATGCTCATCGTCTCGCCCATCCTCCATGTCACGCTCCTCAGCCCATATTATGTGGTGCTGATACCGTTCTGTGCGTTCATCGGTGGGTTCGCGTTCAGTTCTATCGCCATGTGCTTCACCGCCGTCGTCCCGCTCATCGACCATTTCAATTACTATATCTTTCTCGTGATCACGCCGATGATGCTCCTTAGCGGCACATTCTTTCCTCTGGAGGCGCTTCCCGCCGCGATAGAGACCATCGCCCAATCCTTCCCGTTGACACATCTCGTCCGGGCCATCCGCGAACTCGCGTTCGGCGCACCGACCGCCGCCACCCCCCTCTCGCTCCTCACATTGGGGGCGTTCATCGCGCTCTTCTTCCCCCTGGCGCTTCGGCTGATGCGTCGGCGGCTCGTCGATTAGTCAATCCATTATATTGATCAGCTAACCAAACTTGGCCAACGGCCTCGGCCTCCGCGTCAGCGTCAAGATCGGTTCGAACGGACAAACCCTAAATATCGCCCACACTCATCCTTTCCTATTGGATATCGACGATGCATGCGTTCCATGACCTCGTCGCATGCGAGCGCGCGCGCGCTCGTGTATCGTCTGTCGTCCATCGTCCGTCGTTCATCATTCATCATCCATCGTCCGTCGTCCGTCGTCCGTCGTCCGTCGTCCGTCGTCCGTCGTCCGTCGTTCATCGTCCATCGTCCATCGTTCATCATCCATCAGCGTCGTCCGTCCGTTCCTTTCATTCCGGCCGTGCCCCGGTGACCGTCCATGTCCCGAACCACCCGCTGCTTGCGAGACACTGCCCGCGGTTTTCATCCGTTCGCGCCGATCACGCTCCAGCGAAGCGGTTGGACGAGCACCATCTTCGTTTTCTGGCTCGTTCTCTTTCTCCTCTGCGGACCTTTCATCCTCCCCTCGTATGCCGACCTCAGCGCCGGGGGGACAAAACCGCGCCGCGCCTCCCAGCGCGGGCCGCTTACCGTCTGGGGCGAGATCACCCAGCCCGGTACAGACCGTCGTCCCATTGCGAACGCCACCGTGACCGTCACCGAGCGTGGCACCACTGCACAGCGAACGGTGACGACGAATAGCGCCGGTGAGTACTATGCCACCTTCTCGCCCGCGGAATGGTCCGCCGGCGACCGGCTCGAAGTGACGGCGCAGAAGGACACGGTCGCCAACACCAGCAATGTCGTGCTCGGCAACGAGAGCGTGATCAAGATCGATGTGGGATTGAACTGGACGATCTTGTATGGCGTGGCGCTCGCGGTTGCGAACGGCACCGCCGAAGACGGGCTCGACCTCAACCTCAACCTCACCCCCGGCGCCACCGCCCAGCTCAACCTAAGCGTGCATAATAGTGGCAACCAGCCGGTGACGGTAACGCTCGATGCGGCAGTGAACGCCTCGGGGTGGTCCGTCCAGTCGACCCCGGAGAGGCTGACGCTCGCGGTGAACGCCACCCAATATGTGGTTCTGATTGTGACGGCGCCCTCACCCGCGGACGTTGCTGCGGGTAACTACTCGCTCGCAGTGACC
>CAZSUE010000703.1:0-3006 GCA_964609045.1 uncultured archaeon
CCACCGATATCGAGATACTGGAGCCGTTTCCCGCAGCGCGTTTCGGTCTCCTCGATGATCGCGGCGGAGACCTCCAGCGCCTGTATATAGTTCTCGAAGTTCGTACACTGGCTCCCGACATGGAAGCTCAGCCCCTCCACCTCGAGCTCGCTGGCAAACGCGGCCTCGATGAGGTCCACCGCCTCTGCGGGATCGGCGCCGAACTTCGACGAGAGCTGCACCACCGAGCCGGTATCGGGCACGCGGATCCGGAGACAGAGCCCGGCGTGCGGCGCGTACTGTTTGATCTTCTCCAGCTCCATGTGATTGTCGTAGGTCACCAGCGGCTTGTATCGGTCCAGCGCCTCGAGCGTCTCCACCGGCTTGATCGTGTTCGCGTAGATGATACGGTCCCAGATGAAGTTCTGGCGCTCCTCGTCGGGAAGCGACGCGATATTTTCGTGGACCCGTAAGAATTCCGGCATGGACGCGACGTCGAAACTGCCGCCCAGTTCGTAGACGGTCGTGACGATCTCTGGATGCGCGTTCGCCTTCACCGCATAGTACGCTTGGACCATGGGGAGGTGGGTTTTGAACCGCTGGTAATTCGCGCGTATCCGGTCGTGGTCGATGACGAAGATCGGTGTCCCATGCTCTTTGGCCAGTCGCTGGAGCCGCTCTTGTTGTTCTTCGCCGATATGGTGCACAGCTTTCGCACTCGTTGCCCTGATCGCTGTCGTATCCGTCATTTCATCACCCGTCATAGTCACGCTTCATAGTCACGCGTCAACGTTCATCACGCTATTCACGCTATTCATTCACGGTATGAACTGGAAATTGCCGAACTGCCAGAGATGGTCCGGGTCACCCATCGCCGCGGGGTTCTCCTTGAAAAAGACCCGTCGGTTCTTGAGCGGCGTCCAGTCGGAGGGTGTGGAGATGAACTTCCCGAGGTACGGCTTCGCGATATCGAGGATAAAATCGTGCGGGAGGTCGTCGGGGAGGTTGAACCCTTTTCGCGGATTATCGAGCATCCACATCACCGCCGCGACGACGCCGATGGCGACCTGGATGGTCGTCGCATTCTGACCGGGGAGGAGCCGCCGCGCTTCCTCGATGCTCAAATCGGTGCCGCACCACCACGATCTGTAGGGATGGCCCATGAGGAGCGCGCCGAGGATGTCGGCACCGGAGACGATATCGTCCAGCATGATCCGCACCTTCGGCTGCATCTCGTAGTTCCGGCACCGTAGTTCATGCAATGACGCCAGCGTCTCGTGGCAGGTCATGTATGCGTAATGCACGGTGGGCCGATAGACCGGCTCGCCGTCCTCCCACACCGTCCATCGGTCCGAGATGCCGAACGCCTCGCCGTGGCGTATGACCATGCCCACGATCTCCTCGTCGGGGATCCACGACCGCACCCAGGTATTGATCCCCATCTGTGCGAGATAGATCTGGTTCTTCGGCCCCACCGGCGGTCCATGCGCCAGCGGCGGAAGTGTGCGTTCGTGCGTGCCCCATCCCATCTCCGCCGTGGCGGTCCCTTCCTCGCGCAGCCCCTCGATGCTCCAGGTGCCGACGAACTCGTCCACCTCCTTCGGCTGCGCGGTCACCTGCGTATCGCGTTCCGAGCAATGGATCACCTTGATCCCAAGCGCCTGTGCGAGCTTTCCGAACGCCCGTTCCTCAATGAAGCGCTCCAGCCGAGCGGGTTCGTCCGCCGTCCCGTCCGCGATCAGCCGCCGGGCGATATCGATGGCGCCTTGCTTGGCGAAATGCGAGATGAGGCCCGGGTTCGCGCCGTGGTCGACGACGCAGGTGGTGGCACCGTTACCGTTCCACTCCTTCGTCAGCTCACGCAGCCGCATCTGGCGCCAATAGAGCGTCTTCTCGTACGGCGTGGCGGAAAGCATCCGCGATTCGGGGTCCCATTCTTCCACAGAGGTGTTGATGTAGAGCACCTCGTGCTCGTGACACCATTGGAGGATGTCGCAGCAATCGATGTTCCACGCCAGATCGATGCAGAGATCGCCCGGCGAGAGGAACCGCGAGAGCACCGCCGAAAGGTTCTCCGGCGTGATCTGAAGCTGGTGATAGTGGAGGCCCTTCTCGATGAGCTCCCCCAGCGCATCGTGCTTGTCCGCAAAATCGATGAGGGTGATGTTCTCGTACGGGATCTTTACATGCCTGAGGAGGATCGGGATGGTGCACTGCGACACCGACCCGTAGCCGATAATCAATAGCTTATTTGCGAACTCCATCATGAGCGCGCAGTATAAGGGAACCACATATAGTTTTTTGGGTATTCGCGCCGCCCTCGATTCCACGCGACCCGCAGGCCGACCGGAGGTTATATATACAATTTCTGGGCAAAAGCTATGTAGGCGGAGCGGAGACGGAGTGCAAGAGACGGATCTTCGTTTCAGACAATGGCGAACCGGTACCGGTCCTCGTCGCGGCGGACGGCGACCTGCATCCCGATATGGAGCGCGGCGAGCGCGATCCCTTCCTCGGCCTCACAGAGCATCTTGGCACCGCGCTCGAGCTCGACGAGGCCGATGATGAGGCCCGGGTCGAACCCTTCGGGCGGGACGTGGAGCTGGGTGAACGAGAGGAGCGCGCCGTCGCTCGCAAGCTCGACGATGTTCATATGGCCCTGGCAATCGGGACAGAGGAGCCGCGGCGGCGCCACCACGCGCCCGCACATGCATTCCGCACCGGCCACCATCATGCCACCTCCAGGATGTTCACGAGATTGTTATTGGCCAGCCCGCCGATGCTCTGCGTCAGCGCGCGCTCGACACCGTCGAGCTGCCGCCTCCCCGCATCGCCGTTGAGATGCCAGACGACCTCGACGAGCTGCGCGAGCCCGGAGACGCCCACCGGATGGCCGCGCGCTTTCAATCCGCCCGAGGGATTGATCGGGAGCGCACCGTCGCGTGCGGTCTCGCCCTCGAGAAGCGCCTTCCACCCCTCGCCGGGGGCGAAGAACCCAACATCCTCGCTGTCGATGATCTCGAACGG
>CAZSUE010000704.1:0-2995 GCA_964609045.1 uncultured archaeon
CCGCTCCCCGCACACCGCTCCCCGCCCCCCGCTCCCCGCTCCCCGCACACCGCTAACCGCCCACCGCTAACCGCTCCCCGCACACCGCTCCCCGCTCACTATTCGACTGTTGCTCCAAAAATTATTTATAACTTCAGACCGACTTTCCATCTAGTTAGCAGTGAAATCTCGCGCTGTTCGCTCTAGACGTGCAGATTTCCGGCATTACGCAGTTTTGAACCGAACGACACGACCCTACAGGACCCACAACCACTGACTGACGATACACGAACGAACGATCAAAAATATGATGTGATATTTATGAGACGGCTTGCAGCACTGATGATCCTGGCGATGTTTATCGTCACCGCGTCGCTGGCGGCGTTTTCCGTCGGCGCGAACTACAACCCGTTCGTCCCCAGCGGCGACGGCGAGACGCGCCTCGACCCGCTCAACGGATCGGACGCATACGAGGACAACGATATGGACGGCTTGACCAATGTAGAGGAGTTCGAATGGGAAACCGACCCGAACAATCCGGATACCGACAGCGACGGCATGCCGGACGGATGGGAGGTCGAGTACGGTCTCGACCCCACCGACGCGTCGGATGCGCACGATGACAACGACGCCGGCGGCGAAGAGGACCGCGGGTTCGTGAACCTCTACGAATACACCGGCAAGAACGATCAAGGGCAATGGTTCAACCCGCAATGGGCCAATCTGGAACGATGGTACCCCACCGACCCGAACAACCCGGACACCGACGGTGACGGCATCATCGACCCGCTCGACCCCGACCCGCTGAATGTCGACAACGAGAACTCTGAAGTCGACGCCGACCACGACGGCATCCCAGACAATGTGGAAGCACAGGATCCGGATTACGACCCGAACGCGCCGGAGCATCAGAACGAGGACCCGGACGGCGACGGGATGACGAATGCCGAAGAGGCGCAGCAAGGGACCGATCCGCTGGAGTCCGACACCGACGGCGACGGGATGAGCGACGGTCAAGAGATGGAACAGGGTACGAACCCGAACAACCCGGACACCGACGGCGATGGCGTCTCCGACGGAGAAGAGCTCGAGCAGGGGACGGACCCCACCGATTCCGACTCCGATAACGACGGCGTCCCGGACGGCGCGGAGCAGGGTGGCGAGCAAGGCAGTACCGATCCGAACAACCCCGACTCCGACGGCGACGGCATCCCTGACGGGAGCGAGGACAACGATGGCGATGGCGTGAACAACCAGGACGAGGCCGAGCAGGGGACGGACCCGAACAACCCCGATACCGACGGCGACGGCATCCCCGACGGCGAGGAGACCGGTCAGCAGGGTGACAACTCGGATACGAACGACATCGACGGCGACGGCACCCCGGACAATCAGGACTCGGACATGGACGGCGACGGCATCCCGAACGAAGAGGACCCGGACATGGACGGCGACGGCGTACCGAACCACGAGGACACCGACATGGACGGCGACGGCATCCCGAACGACCAGGATGACGACATGGACGGCGACGGCATCCCGAACGACCAGGACCCCGACGCTGACGGTGACGGCATCAACGCCGAGAACGACGTGAACGACCTTTCCCAGGATAGCGACGGCGACGGTATACCGGATAACCAGGAAGACCTCGACGGCGACGGCGAACTCGACCCCGGCGAGACCGACCCGGGGAACGCCGATACCGACGACGACGGTCTCGACGACGGCGAGGAGCAGCAATGGGGCACGAACGCGACGAACCCGGACACCGACGGCGACGGCGTCAGCGACGGCGACGAGGTCGACCAAGGGAGCGACCCGCTGGACCCGAACGATTTCGAATCCCACGATAAAGACGAGGACGGGCTCCCGGACGAGTACGAGGTCAATGTGACCTTCTCCGATCCGTATGTGGCGGACTCGAACGGTACCGACGGCAACCGGAGCTTCGCGGGTGGCAACGATGTCATAGATGGCGACGAGGACCCGGATAACGACGGTTGGACGAACCGCCAGGAATATCTCCGCGGCACCGATCCGTGGGTACCCGACGGTACGAACCCGAACAACGAGGATAGTGACGGTGACGGTATCCCCGACGATGTGGATCCGGACCCGAACAATTACACCGCTCGGTTCGATACCGGTCTCGAGATCGTTTCCATCGGCGGGTTCACGACGGAACAGGAGTTCCACGAGGACGCGGTGCTCGAGAAGGGCGACCTCCTCTCGATGGTGCTCAAGCTCAACCCCGAGTCCAACGGCACGGAAGGCGTTGACGAGGAGAATCTCCTCCCGCTCACGGTCCAGATCTATTTCAACAACTCGTTTTTCAACCCACAGACCGGCGAGTTCCAGAACATCCCCGGTATGCTGGCATACGAGTGTCAATGGACCGAGGACGGTGCAGAGGCGCCGTACGAGATGACCGTGAACGGTGTCGAGGTCCCGGATGTGGTCTGGGCCGGTATCGTATCGGTCCATGTCAAGCTTATCGGGAATGTGGTCTACGACGACTCGAGCACCGACTGGGTCTGATCGATGCGGCAGCAACGATGCCGACGGGGTGATGTGGGGCGGCATCGCCCCGGCCGGCGTCGTAAAATCAATATAGGATCAGCACGCTATTCATGATCGTTCATTCTTTTTCGGAGGACATCACGCCTCACCCTCCCGCCCCGTGATGTCCTCCATTTTCACCTTTTTTTAAAAGGAAGAACATTCTGGGCGGGGCGCGGTCACTTCTTTTTTGGTACACCCGGGCAGATCTTTCATTTTTCCGCTATCCGATCCAATTGGCAACGGGGGACAAGAGTAGCGTCGGTCTGGTGCCAGATGCGGTTAGGGTATTCTCACAGAGAGATAACCCGAGAGTACCGACCGAGTACGAGTACAGAGCAGTTTAGTGTAAAGAAAAGCCTCTACTCTCCTCTAGCATTCAGCAGAATCGGTCCCTGCGGGTACGCCATAGTGCCTCCGGCACTGTCAGTCCACGGAAACACCTGCGGTGATT
>CAZSUE010000705.1:0-2994 GCA_964609045.1 uncultured archaeon
GAGGAGGTCGTCGCGAACACGGTCGAGCCGTTGCCAGTTGATATCCTCGTCGGTCTCGCCCATCCAGGTCTTGAGATCGGAGTTGATCCATGAGCCGGTATGGAGCGTGTCGATGCTATCCTCCGCAGCGGTGGGGTGGTCGGCGAGGTACTCTGGCACCGTCACCGTCTCGATCCAGGACTGGTTCTCGCTCAACGCGCGGTAGATGCCGCGGAGGAAATCGCGGCCGTTGTTCGGATAGCCCGCCATGAACATCCAGTTCTCGCCGTCGAGCGCGATGGTGATCAGCGAGTTGTCAGGGTCGTCCACCGTGGATGCGTGATCGTGGAGGTAATCCATGAAATCCGCCACCGCCGCGTCGGTGTCCATATTACCGTAGGTGAACGCGATGGCGTCGCTGATGAACCGGTCCCGGAACACCATGTCCACGCTTTTCCCGCCATGCTCCACGCGGTAGGGCTTGTACAAATTATTCTTGTCCGTGATATTGACGCCCGAATCACGCAGCACCCATTCGTCCGAGACCATCCATTGGAAGCCGGCGTCCGCCACCGGCTCGATGATGGCCTCGCTCACCGCCTCCTCCGACGGCCAGAGCCCCACCGGCGTGCGGTTGAAATGGGTCTGGAAATAATCGCCGGCGCGGTTGAGCTGCGCCCGCGTATCGCGCTCCCATGCGCCCTTTTCGACACTGATCCCGGAATCGAGCGTCCAGTTGTCGAGCATGAGCGCGGGAAGGATCGGATGATAGAACGGCGAGGTGATGAGATCGGCTTGTCCGCTATCTTGCACCGATTTGTAGATCGGGATCACATCCTGCAGCACTTCGCGCTGGTACGCGATCACCGTGTCGACATCATCTTGCGTATAGTTGCTCCCTTTCGCCTTCAAATCGAGGAGGGGCTGGATACGGTCCGAGGTATTGTATTCGCCCGCGATGTACGGGTCGGAGAACTGGAAATAATGGTAGAGGAACTTGAGATCGAGGATGTCGGCGTCGGTGAAATTGTCGCTCTCGCCATCCTCCCATTCGGTATGGAGTTCGGCATAGCGCTGCGCGGCGGCGCTCTTGCCCTCGTACACATTTGGGTTGATCCGAAAGAACTCGCTGACGAGCTCGCGCATCGTCGCGCGGTCCATCTCGGCTTGCGGCGTCTGCGCCAGCTCGAGATGCCGATCCTTCACCGAGCTGTTCTCCGCATAATCGTTCAGTTGCCAGAGGAGCGACGGAACGAGGTTGAAGGTCACCTCGATATCGGGGAATTCCTCGAGGATCTTGGGCGAGTCGATATACTCCTGCACGCCGTGCACCCGCGCCCATGGCAGCTCGTAACGCTTCGTGGTGGCGTCCTTGTAGAGCGGTTGATGCTGGTGCCAGATGATGGCGAGGTTGATCGTGCCGCCGATGTCGCTGTAGCGTGTGCCCGTCGTTGCAGATGTAGATGTAGATGTAGATGCAGATGCAGATGCAGATGCATCTCCCGTCGCGGCGGGGGTCGCTGCTGTCGCGTTATCCGTTCCGGCACCGTTGTGAAGCACTGCCAATGCGCCCGTCAGCGCAAAAAGGAGGGCGATCGCAATATAGAGGACGGTCTGCATGACCGGTGTCCGGATAGACATGGTGGAACGGGTCGAAATGGAACGGTCTCGAAAAGCGTGGTTCGGTTTCATAATGGCTCACCGTTTCGATAATGCGGTTTTCGATCGCCGAAGAGTATGTGTTGACGATCGATCCGTGTAGTATTGGAGCGGTCCGCTCTTTATGAACTTTTCTTCGCCACCGCGGTCGAGTTGAGTCGAGGGCGCGTTCGATCGCAAGATGAGAATGCATTGCATGTTGCGAACATGGGCGCGGGGCAGGCCCTATTTGGTCTTTCTGGCCAAAACCTCTATAGGAGCACATTGCGGCGGATGGGTGGCGCAAGCGTTAGCGCTCGATCATCGCGAGCAAATCGAGCCGCATGGCACGCCGCGCGGGGATGATCGACGCAACGAGGACCATGCCGATGGTGGCGACGGCGGCGAACGCGAGCACATCGGGCGTCGCCCGTGCGGGCGCGAACGCGAGCGCGGTCCCCGTTCGGTGCAGATAGGGGAAGATATTGTTCGTGATATTGACCCCGAAGAGCGCGCCGGCGATATAGCCGATGGCGCCGATCCAGCACCCCTCGATGAGGATGATGGAATAGAGCTCGCGCGCGGTCATCCCCACGGCGCGCATCACGCCCAGTTCACGGCGCCGTTCCAGCATCGACATGAACACGGTATTGGCGATGGTGAGGAGCGCGGCGATGAGTATCACGCCGGAGGCGAGCCGGAGCCACTGCTGCATGACACCGGTTCCGAGCCCCGGTATGGTTCGCGCGTCATCTGCCCCAACGCGCAAGCGGTGCGCTTCGAGGAGCGGCTCGGTCCATCGATCGCTCACACTGGTGGCGCGATCGTCCCAGCCGACGAGAACGTGCTCGCGGCCGAGTTCGTCGACCACCACCGCTTCGATCCTTTCGAGGACTCGTTCATCGGCGCCCGCAACGCGCACCCCGAACCGAGTTATATAATAAATGCCCGGATCGTGGTCCGTCTGGTAGGTGAAATTCGCCATCGCTTTCCAGTGGACCAATATCTGGTGATCGGTGGCGATATTGTGATCGAGCACCCCCTGGACGATGATGTGCAGCTGGGTGCGCTCACGCAGCAACACCCGCACCGCGGAGCTATCGTCCGTGAGCGGATATGCGCTGGCAGGAACGAAGGTCCACTCCACGCCGCTTGGCTCTAGTGTAAGCCGCTCGCCAAGCGCGGGCTTGCCGAGGTCGACCCAGCGCTCGTACCCGATGACGGCGCCCATCGCGCTTGCGTCCGCGTCACCCCCCTCGATATGGGTGCTGCCGATCACCGCCGCGTCCTTGTTGGGGTCGAAACGGATACCGCGGTAGGCGACGCCCTCTTCCGGCTGGAAACCGATGATGCCGGCGATCGTATCCACGGGGGTTG
>CAZSUE010000706.1:0-2994 GCA_964609045.1 uncultured archaeon
GCGACCCTATCACTCACTCACTCACTCACTCACTCACTCACTCACTCACTCACTGGCCGTGGCCGCCGCGTCGGCGCGTAATGCATCCTCGAGCTGCTCGCGGGCGAGGTCCAATGCTGCCGGCAGCGCGTCGCGGTTCGACCCGCCGCCTTGTGCGAAATCGGGCCGCCCGCCGCCGCCGCCCCCGAGCAGCTTCGACGCCGCACGGACGATCGGCGACATATTCACATCTACATCATCGGAGCGCGCGCCGATGAGAACGACGCTGTCGCTATCGGTCCCGCCCGCCAGCACCACGGCGAAGCCGCCGCTCTTGGTCAGCTCCTTGGCGAGGTTCATCAGCCCGTCGCGGTCCATATCCGTCTGGGTCACGAGCACCGCGGTCCCCGCCACCGTCTCGGCCTCTTCGCGTAGCGCGTAGGCACGACCCAGCGCCGCTTCTGCGAGCAGATCTTGCACCTCTTTCCGCAGCGCTTTCCACTCCTCGAAGAACCGCTCCACACTCTTGGGCAGGTGCGCCGGCAGCACACTGAGTACCTCGGAGGACTGGATGAGTAATTGCTCCATATCCTGGATCCGCTCGATCGCGGGGATACCTGCGGAGAACTCGATCCGTTCGATACCGTCCTGGATACGCTCCGTCCGCAAAATCTTGATGGTGCCCACCTCGGCGGTGGAATTACAATGCGTCCCCCCACAGGCCTCCACATCGTAGTTGCGGATGGCGACCACACGCAGCTCGTTCGTCGCAGGGACACCGCCCTGATAGAGCCGGAAGCCGTATTTCCGCTCCGCCTTATCGCGCCGCATCACCTTCTTGGTCACCGGCAGCCCCTTGAGCACGACCCGATTCGCCTCCAGTTCGATCTCGCGCACCTCTTCGGCGGTGAGCCGCGCATAATGCGCGATGTCGAGCCGCGATCGTTCGAGCCCCTTCTGCGCGCCCTCTTGCCAGACATGATCGCCGAGGAGACGCCGTGCCGCGCCGTTGATGATATGTGTCCCCGTATGCTGCCGCATGAGGGTCATCCGCCGCTCTTCGTCCACCTTGCCGCGAACGATCTCGCCCACGGGGATGGACCCGTCGATCGTATGCACCACCACATCGCCGTACCGATCCACATCGGTGACCTTATAGCGCCGCTGGGAGGTCACCATCTCGCCGATGTCGCTCGGCTGGCCGCCGCCCTCCGGATAGAACGCGGTGGACGCGAGCACGACCTCGTTGTCGTCGGAATAGATCACCGGGCTCTCGAACTCGTACTGGTTCGGCGAGGAGTAGTAGAGGAGCTTGGTCGGCGGAAGGTCGTACTCGCGCTCCTCCTCCACCGCACCTTCGCCCGGTTCGGCGCTGGAATGGCGCGCGGCGAGGATGCTGCTGAAGGTATCCGGCACCTCGACCTCGACGCCGAACTCCGCCGCCGTGCGCTTCACATAATCCGGATGGAGTCCGTGCGTATCGTAGAGATCGACGAGCTGCTCCAGCGGGATCTGTTCGTCGGAGCCGAGATCTTTCGTCACCGATCTGATGATGCGCCGCCCTTTCGTGAGCGTATCCTCGTACCGCTCCTCCTCGATGTCGAGGATATCGAGGATCGTACTGCGCTGACGCTGGAGATCGGGGAAGGACCGCATCTCGTCGAGCTGCTTGTTCACGAGCTCCTGCAGACCGATATCGATATCCAGCTCGGCCATGAGCCGCAGCGCGCGGCGTATCACCAATCGAGTGAGGTAGCCCGCACGCACATTCGACGGGACGACGCCGTCGCCGAGCATGAACGCGATACAGCGCGTATGGTCCGCGATGGCGTAGATCTGCTCCAGCGGGGTCATGATCTCGGCGAGCTCGCCCATGGTGAGATCGAACCCGCGCTTCGTCAGCCGGCGCAATAATTCTTGCCGCATGGCGCGGAGCTGCCCCGGCGTATCGATGGCCATGATGCCCGCGAGCTTCGCATGCTCGTGGAAGAGTTTCCGATATTTCGGCTCCGCCACGACGCTTGCCACGCCAGTATATTCTTTGAGGATCTCGGTGAGCGTGGGGTGGATCGCTTCGTAGATCGTCGGCGTGCCCTGCGACGCCCAGACCATGCGTTCGAGCCCGTAGCCCGGATCAACCACACGCATATCCATGGGCGAATAGTGGTCGCCCTTCAGCTCCACATCGCCGTTGGGATCGCGCTCCATGCTCATGAACACGAGCGTGGCGAGCTCGAGACCGCCGGCGAGCACCTCCAATGCCGGGCCCGCGTTCCCGCCGCCGACCCATGGGTCCTCGCGGAAGGTCAGGCTCAGCGGGTCGATACCGAGCGTGTCGGTATAATAATCGAAGCAGTACTCGACCGCTTCCTCCTTCCAGTAGATATCCTCCTCCGGCGAATTGAACGCGTGGTGCCCCATCATCTCGAAATTGGTCAGATGACGCCCGCTGCGCCCTACCGAATCGAGGTCGTTGAGGCGGATACAGGGCTGCGAGATCACCAGCGGGTTCGCCGGCGGATCCACCGCTCCGGAGGTCACATGCGGCTGGAAATCTGCGATCGAGGCGATGGTGAGATAGATATCGTTGCGCCACCGCGCGATGACG
This sequence comes from uncultured archaeon, assembly GCA_964609045.1. Classification (GTDB taxonomy): domain Archaea; phylum Thermoplasmatota; class Penumbrarchaeia; order CAZSUE01; family CAZSUE01; genus CAZSUE01. The sequence continues at coordinate 2,588 of CAZSUE010000706.1, forward strand.
GGGTAACGATCCAGCGCAGTATGACCATGCGCTTTGAAATAATCGATGAAACTGTTGCGCATTGCATCGGTGGAATATTCTTTCGGGATGATCGGTGAATCGATGAACTTGTATTCTACACAGGGCGTGTCGCCACAGTGCTGGGCGAGATAATTCGTCGTCCAGAACGGCGTGCCGCAACTCACACATTTCTTGCGGATGAACCCGTTCTCTTTGAAGAAGTCGAGTCGATACTCTTTTTCGAGCATAGCATCGCGGCGGTCATATCGATCGCGATTTAAAACCTTTTTCGACCAGACCAGACCAGACCAGACCAGACCAGACCAGACCAGACCTGACCGCCGCGCCCATAGCTTCAAACAGCCGTTGGAATCTCGACCGCGCTTTCTCTTTCTCCACTACCACTA
>CAZSUE010000707.1:0-2991 GCA_964609045.1 uncultured archaeon
TCTAGAGACGCTGGCCAAGCTACGCGCGCCATTCCCGACTTAGGTCAGCAGAACTTGCGCGCTGACGCAGCCCTAGAAGCGCTGGCCAAGCTACGCGCGCCATTCCCGACTTAGGTCAGCAGAACTTGCGCGCTGACGCAGCCCTAGAAGCGCTAGCCAGGCCGCTCCTCGCCCCGTGCTGTCAAATCCACCACCAGCCATCATGAACTCCGTCAACCTATTCGAGAGTGCGTGTTCGCGGTCCGACCATAACGGTCCCGTCCGAGGTCATTGAAGCCTGCAGAGGCCACAACTCCATCCTCTCCCACCCTTCCACCCTTCCACCCGTCTCCGTCCGTGTTGATCCAGGGTTGAAACATGAGGGAGGGATGGAACGGCAACCCACCACCGAAAAAGGGACAATTCGCCGCATCCGCGCTCTTAGACCTTAAAACGCGCCACCCCATATAATGCCCCGTGGAGAAAGGTTAATGTAAGAGTATCCCCATACGATCGCCGCGTGATGCTGTGACCGTATCATATCTGACCCAATCGATTAGGAGTTGTCATCTCCATCCTGCGCTCGAGGCGGGGAACGAAACCACAGCCATCGGTCTCGACGCTATCGGGGAGGGCGGTGTATTGGCGCTGATCGACCAATATTTCGTCCTCTTCCTCATCATCTTCATCGGTATCCTCCTCCTCATCCTTCTCCCCATCATTCTGCGGCACCGCAGCCGTAAACCGTCAAAGGTCGACCTCAAACTCGCCGAACTCGAACGCGAGCGCGAGAAACTGGAGCTGATGTCGAAGCGGATGTTGATCGAAAAACTGCGAGAGTCAGCGATCACCCCCACCGATGACGAGCGCGCCCAGCTCGAGAGGATCCAGCTCGATAACACCGTCCTCTCGCGCAAGATCGCGCATACCATGAACGAGGTAGACCAACGCACGAAGCGGCTCGAGCTGGGAACAGATACGGCAAAGCTCTTCGAAACGCTCAGCCAGGTCAAGGAACATGAACAGGGCATGTTCGGGAAGTCGTTATAAAAGCACGAGCTGCTGGTATGAACGCGGTATGGGACCCGACCGATATGATGCGACAGCGCAGAGGGACCAGAACCGGACTGCAGCATAGAAAGGAAGAACGATCCATTTGGAGTGAACAGGTGACGCGATGCAATTGAATCTCGGAGACCCGATCTTCATCCTCCTCCTCGTCGCAATACTGGTCGTCGTCCTCATCATCATAGGATTGGCACTTGCGCGGAGACGCCGAAGACGCGCCGAGGAGCGGAGTCAGGAACTACGACGCCAGAAACAGCTCGATGGTATCATCTCCTCCTATATCAAAGCTCATGAGAAGCCGAAAGCGGAGCTGGATATTCTCAAATACCACCTTCTCACCGAAGGGTTCGACCTCGACGACGCCACGCTCGAGAAGCTCATCGAGGAGCACCAGCGGCTCCAATCGTTCGAAAAACGCGACCCGTTCGTCAAAGCGGCGCTCTTTGCCGACGAGAAAGCGCCGCGGCGGTACCGACCCGGGTCCGCATTCTGCCCCAACCCCGCCTGCAAGCAATTCAAGAACTATGAGAAAGAGTGCCCGCACTGCGGATTCCACGAGATCGCAAAGGTCGGCCGCGGAAGCTATTTTTGTCCACAATGCGGCTACCCCAAAAGCTACACCGCCACATGCCCCGTGTGTAACCACGCGGAAGCGTCGGCAGCATGAACGCCGTGCCTTCGCAGCATGGTGAATGGTGGAAGTGGATAGTGGTCCACGAAAAAAGAGCGGGATCTGCCCCACCAACACCGAGACTGGCGTTGGAACCATTACCGAGCCGCGCGCTTCGGACGCTCGATGAGGAGCGATACCAACGCGGAATGGATCTGCCCGTTCGTTGCCACGATCTCACCGACGAACGGATCGAACCGTCCACCGGCAAAATCCGTCACCGTCCCGCCAGCCTCGCGGACGATCAACGCGCCCGCCGCCATATCCCATGGTGAAAGCTTCATCTCCCAGAACCCGTCGAGCCACCCCGCCGCCACATGACAACAATCCAGTGCACTCGACCCGGCACGGCGCATACCCTGCACCCGCAAAAGCACCTGCGCAAAGTTCTCCAGGTTGATCCGCTCATTCGTGTATTTATCGTACGGAAAACCGGTGGCGATCAAGCTCTCGACCAATGAACCCTGCGACGAGACAGCGATCGGTTCGCCGTTCCTACAGGCACCCTCATCGCGCGCCGCCGTAAAGCAATCGTCACGCAACGGGTCGTACACCACCCCGACCTCGGCTACGCCATCGTATTGGAGCGCCATGGAGACCGACACGAACGGATAATGGTGCGCGAAATTCGTCGTACCGTCCAATGGATCGATCAACCAGCGATAACCGCTGGCATTCGGCTCCGCATTTTGCGCTCGTTCCGGCGCCGACTCCTCGGCGATGACCGTATGACCGGGGTAGGAATCCTCCAGCGCGTCGAGGATCAACCGCTCCGATGCGAGGTCGGTGTCAGTGACGAGATCGATGCGGCCTTTGTGTTCGATCTTCTTTAGCGCGGAGAAACCCTCCCGCACCCGCGCACCGGCACGCTCCGCGATGCCGGTGGCGAACGCGAGCAGTTCATGTTTCTGGTCCTCGGTGGGTGAAGATGAGTCGGGCGCCATGGCTCTCGATGATGCGCACGGGATACTTAGCAGTTCCCGTTCTATTTTGGTTTATAATGACCACTCTCGGTGGTACGACAGAATATCACTCTTTCGAATGTGACCAGCGCCAACTGTGTCAGCGGATCCCCTTCCCCCCGTTCCCTCGTTCCCTCGTTCCCTCGTCGCGCCATTCCTCGCTTCGCTCGGAGTCAGCGTCCGGCGACAAGTGTGTCGCCGGATCCCCCGTCGCGCCATTCCTCGCTTCGCTCGGAGTCAGCGTCCGTCGACAAGTGTGTCGCCGGATCCCCCGTCGCGCCATTCCTCGCTTTGCTCGGAGTCAGCGTCCGG
>CAZSUE010000708.1:0-2990 GCA_964609045.1 uncultured archaeon
CCGTGGTCCCGGGCATCGTCTCCACTTCGTCCTCGATAGAACTGAACGCGAGCCCATGGATACGGCTTGCAGTGGTCACCAGCTGAAGCGGCGGTGCCGAGGTATGCTGGCTCGGATCGCCGACGAGGTGCCCGCGAGCGCGCACTTCGAGCACGAGCTGTGTGAATGCGCGTGCATCTGCCGGGGCGTGGACATAGAAAAGGATGGTAGTGGATGCGCGGGTCCGGATCGTGAAGCTGGATTGGCCGAACGATGCGAACCAGTCGTCGCTGGTCTCGTCCGGTATGCCCGGCTCGGCGCCGCCCTCGAACGAGAGCGTGACCATCAGGTCGGCGTTCCCGTTATTGAGCACGCGTAGCTCGTACTGGGCCGTACCGCCGGGGGGCACCATCTTTTCGTTCTCGTCTGGCGAGAGCTCGAGCGCCGCGGCGCCGGTGACGCTGAGATAGAGCTCGTCTTTCCGCTCCAGCTCCTCGTTGATCAGCGCCGGGGCGCGATCGGAGACGGCGACGAGTTCGAGGAGAAGGGTGGTGCCTTCGTACGCGCCTCCGGGGGCGGTGACCGTGATGGGGATCAGCATCGTGTTATCGGGTGCATAATACTTCGACGGGAGTGCAAACGACATATTGGCCCGTCCGTTGGGGAACGCGGCGTCCCAGCCCGGCAGCAGCCCTTCGAACCGAAGATGGTAGGTATCGTTGAGGTAGCCGAGGTTGGTGAGGCCCACGGAAAAGGGTTGCTCTTCGCCCGCTGCAATGGTCGCCTCCTTCTTCTGGGTGACGAAATCCTCCTCGACGCTATACTTGACGAGAAAATCGAGCGACGCCTCGACGATGGGGAACACGGCGAGCTGGTGGGTGACATTATGGTCGCTGCGCAGCACGCCCGAGACATTGATCATGATCTGCTCGCTGCGCTGGGCGAGGTTCTCCGGTGCGGTGACCGTGAGCGTGATATCTTGCCAGCCGTTCTGGCCGAGCGTGACATTCTGCACATCGAGCGACGCGGACCAGTTCTCGGGTACGCCGTTGACATTGAGGTCGACGACGATGTCCTCGTCGCGCTCGTAACGGTTGACCACGGTGAGGTTGAACTGTGCGCTCTGGCCCGGCAACAATTTCTTGGTCAGGCTCTCCTCGCGCCCGTCGGGGTAGATGCGCGGGATGATGCGGAAATCTGGCCGCGCACCGCCGAAGAGCGGCCATGCGAACGATGCGCCGAAGGTTGCGAACCCCTCCATGGCGGATATCGGTTTCTCATCGCTGACGATCTTCCAGAGCCCGTGGCCGGGGTTGACATTGATCGCCTCACCGCGATTGAGCGTGTGTTCGGAGACGAGCGCGCCGCTCGCCGCGTCGTAGACCGTAAAATGGGTATCGTCGAAATAGGCGAAGACATAGAGATAGGCTGCACTGCCGTCCATTGCGGTCGAGATGATCTCCGTACCGATCCCGGAGCCCGTTCTGTCCGCCACATAGGTGCCGTGGTAATAGCTCGTGGAATACGAAGCGTAGGGGAGGTTCGAGACCGTGATATTCTTGCTGCTCGTGATATGGTAGTAGACCTCTTGGTTCGCCGTGGAGATCGCGTGGTGTCCGCCCGCCATCAACGACCCGCCCCAGATAGTCGCGCCGCTCTCCGCATTCTCGACCGTGATCTGGGTATTGTCCTCGTACGCGATGAGGTTGAGGTCCTGGTTCCAGCCGCCCACCGTTCCCACATAGGTGTAGAACTCGGTCCCGGTAAAGAGCCCCGTGGTCGCGGGCACATAATACCCGCTGTCGAAATAGACGAGGGTGGAGACCGCCTTCGTCGAATTGATATTGATATGGATGCTGTGCCAATCGGTTGCGGTATGATGCTCGCCGGCTTGGAGGACGCCGCTGTAGAGGACCGCGTCATTATCCATCCGCGTCACGGTCACCCGTGTATCGTCCTCGTAGGCGAAGATGATGGTCCGCTCGCGACCGGGGAACTGGCTGACGGGGAGGAAGGTATAGGCGTTGGTGAAGGAGCCGAACCCGTTCTCGTCGAGGACATAATAGCCCGCCACGCCGTCCTGGACCGGGTCGCCGGTGAGGATCGAGAATTTTTCCGTTCCGTTCGTATAATAGGTGCCGGATGTGAGGCTGATATATTTGTAATCCCCTTCGCTCATCTCGACGCTCTGGAGCTGGTTGTGTTCGCTGTCGCTGAGGTTGATGGTGGTTTCGTCGAAGAACGAGAAGAGGAACACATCCTTGAGCGTATAGAAGTTCGAGAGCTTCCACTTATCCTCGATCAGCTCCGATTCTGCCCGGCTGCGCGATCGAGTGTTGCGCTCGCGCTGCGTCGACACCGTCGGTTGGGACGGGTCGCAGGGAGCGTTGTTCGAGGTGTGGGTGGGTGCGACGCCGTAGGGTCCACGGTGGCACTTGAGGGGCGTTTGTGCGTCGCGCCTCTTTTCGCGTTCAGACGCAAGTTGCGAAGTCTGGGACGGCTGCGCATCTTGTTCGTTAACCGTTCGATCGCGCCGTGCGGTCGCATCGTCGGTGCCGTCCTCCACGGCGTCGTCGACGCGCGCGGTCATCGGGTCGGGACGGTCATCGGTGTCGATGTCGGCCTCCCACAGGCCCACGGGGGACTGGAAGGTGATCTGGAGCGTGAGAGTGAGGATGGCCCCCATGACGAGCCAGTGCATGAAATTATTGCGTCGAGCTGTCCGAATATCCATATCATTCCCAGATTTCTATGGCCGCTGGGTTACATTAACTTTATTCATCGCCATATTCGGACCCCTTCGATGGTCGCGCTCGAGTCATGGTGAGGACGCGATCGTGTCCCTCATCGCCGGAAACCATACCTATCCGAAGAGAATATGTATGAGGGGCGCCGCCGCCTTATACATAGATCTATCTGCCAAACGCTATATAGTAGCTGCGATCGGCACGATGAGGGGCGCAGGGTGGCCCATGGTCGTCAGCCTCCGTATCCGAACCATAAAATAGGTT
>CAZSUE010000709.1:0-2988 GCA_964609045.1 uncultured archaeon
CTGGAGCGGTTCGAAGCGTACCTGGTCGAAAAGGATGGCTGGATGCGGCGCAGGCTCGAGACCGCCGGCGACTCCGCGCATCACGACGCCACTCACAGTGCCATTGCCGAGCGCCATATCCAACACGATACGACGCTGGCGGGAAAACGAGACCGCCATCGGTTCGATATTGCATTAGAACCGACGACCGATACCGAGCACGACCCCTGGGGCGCCATCGGGTTCTATATCCGAGCGATCGCCTATGAGGCGCTGGATGTCACCGCGGTCCGGTCGTTCCAAAAGGCGGTCTCAGATGTCACCGCGCGGGTGACGCGCGACCGAGGGGCGCCGCCGGTCTATGTCCGCGCCGCGCTCCTCGTGGGCGATGCCGGCGCCACCGCCGCAGGGGAGTGTTGTCCGGAGCTGGACGATGCAATGGTCGACGCGCTCAACGCGCAGACCATCATATTGAAGAGCGCTGCGGGCGGTGCGCCTTCGACGACCAGTATCCAGCTCGTCATCGAGGAGGGCGAGCTCTACACGGTCATACCGTTCCTGCCGGAGACGGTGGTGCTCTAAAGTTCAAGTTCAATTATTATTCTATTGTTGGAGATAGAACGGTACGAACGGTAGCGAGGCTGGTACCATGGGGCGCAAGAGATCACGACGGTATAAGACATGGGAACTCTATACCTGTCTTGCGCTCAACCGCCTCGCCGAAGAGCTCGATATCGACCTCTACCAGCCCGGTATCGAGCAGAAACTCGACGAGATCTTCGAAAACGAAGTGCCCGGGCTCCCCAAGGTCGAGATCTCGTACGAGATCAAATCGAACCACCATATGACGAACAAGGTCCTCAATAAGCTGCGCGAGGACAACCATATCACCATGGTGAAGGAGGACCGGTCCTATAATATCTCGATCACGAAGGAGGGCGTGCTCTATATCCGGAAGTTCAACGACTTCTTCGTGATGATGTACGAGGAGATGATCCGCGACCACTATAAATACCGCCAGCTCCCCGGCTGGTTCCGCGAGCCCTAGGGGAAGCCACTGGGGGGTAGGATTTGGGTTTGGGTTTGGGTTTGGGGTCCCCGATCTCAACCTCGCGTCGGTCCATGCCTAAGAATAGAACCTATGTGACACCTCTCGCGAAAGATGACCGGTCGGGTACGAGGTGGTACTGTCCGGTAGGGGTGCATACAAAAATAAGAATTGCCAGAACCCACCGTTTGAAAGGCCACCCTCTCCTCACCACACGTAGCGCGGCACGATCAACGTGAGATCGGTGAGCACCACCACAACCGGAAGCTGCAGTTAGGGGAGAAGTTGCTCGTGATGCGCGCTGAGATGTGGCACCCGTAGCCCCCTCGGTGCATCCTTTGGCTGCGCGCCGGTTTCCGCCATGGGCATACCCATGATGCACCGATCCAGTTCGCGGATGATATCGTCGCCCGCACAGAACCCCACCATCTCGCACAGTAACTCCTGCACCTCGCGGCGCAGCGGTCGGAACTGGTCGCGCGTCAGCGTACCGATCTCGTACTCGAGCCGCGTGCACGCGTCCGCGAGCATGCGCGAGGCCAGCGCCGCGCCGATCTGGTTGGCGAGCGTGGCATAGACCGCTTCACCGAAGCACATTGATTGACCAAGATCGCTGCTCATGATCGATCTCCTCGTTGCATTCTGGGTCAAATAGCAGGTAGCAGGTAGCAAGTAGCAAGTAGGCGGTGCACGGGTTTTTCTCATCCTCCACCGATGGTGTGTTCGTAAATAACAGAGGGCGGAGGGGTGTGCCTATTGTAGCGATCTGTTTCCGTATGTTATAAATGTTTGCATGCGGCACGGATAAGGTGGGAGTGTCGTACCGGCCACATAGTGGGCAGACGATATGTGTAAAGTTGGGTCCTCGAAGGTAGGGACGAAAGATGCGATCGGACGGGACTATCGAAAGAAAGAGAAGAATATACAAATGTCAGCACGATCGGTATGGATCGCTACCGTGGGTGCGTCAACGATTAGGAAGGAGCGCAGAAGAGATGTCTGATAGAACGCTGAAAGAACGATCGAAGCGCTGGTCTCTCACGAAAAGTTTGAGCGCAATGTCGACGAAGGAGAAGATGGATACCCTCATGATCCATATCGCGAACGATAACCGTCTGGCGGTGGAGGCGATCCGGGATCAACCGGATGTGGATGTGAACCGATGCGACGATATGGGGCGCCACCCGCTCCATGTGGCGGCCGAACGGGACCATTCAGCGGTGGTGGCACTCCTCCGTGCACACGGCGCCGAACGGTCTGCGCGAAATGCGTGACGATGAATTCAGCAGCTACGGTCGCTCCTCGAGCAGGTTCATGCGACCGATAATAGAATAGATGACCGAACAAAAGTGCTAGAATAGTAGTCTTACCCCTCCTACCCCTACCACCACTACCACCACTACCGACGCTGACCGACAACCCATTCTATTATGGCCGGTGCTATTTGTTCTAGTACTTGCGTTTTTTGGGCAAATACTATATATTGGACCCACTGCGCCGGCGTCTGCAACCACCTTCTACCGCTGCGGCCGCTACTACCGTTACTACCGTTACTACCGTTACTACCGTTCGATCGATACGAGCACGAGATCGCGCTCCCACAGCTCGAGCCGTGCGGTCGAGACGAGGATATCCAGCTTCTCAGCGGTATCTTCCCCCGCAGTGGTACGCTCCAATGTTGCCGCCACACGATGATGCCCCCTCCCGGTCTCGAATGTGTCGAGAACGGTATTGCGGACCGTACAGTGCTCGCAATGCGGCCCGAACCCGCACCCGAGCGGGTCGTCCAGCGCGTGGATGCAGCGCATGGCGTCGCCGCCGCGCACACCGATGAGCTCGTCGGCATCAACATCGAGGAAATCGAGTGCCGACCGATTGATATTGACCACGCGCCGGTCATCGTCGACGTCGAGCATCATGATCGGTGCATGCTTGAAGATGGCCCAGAGTTCGTCGTGGCT
>CAZSUE010000710.1:0-2985 GCA_964609045.1 uncultured archaeon
ATCAGGGGGCGCTCTACCAATTCCTCGAAGAACTCAAGAGCGATGTGCCATGGCTCGCGAAGTACGCCGAGCTGGAGACCGCAACCCAGATGCTTGCGGACCTCACCGAAGCGGACATCCTCCAAACGAAGGGGTTCGGGAACAGTATGACCGGTCCGTACCGGTTCGGAGCGGAACCGGTCCTGAAACGGTACATAGAGCTCATGTACGAGCGCGAGTTCGAGGGACGGACGCTCGAATTGGTTGCGCGGAAGGAATACCAGCGGCTGTTGGGTTTAACGAGGGATCATAAACGCCAGCTCGGCTATCTCCTCGAATAGTGTAATAATTTCGAACCCCGACAGTTTGTCAACCTTTCCGAAGGGGTTCGAAATTTTGCGCGGTTCGCAGAATCGGTCTCTACGAGTACGCCATAGTGCCTCCGGCACTGTCAGTCCACGGAAACACCTGCGGTGATTTCCGTGCTGCGTTTCTGCGAACATTGCCAAAGGGAGTACCCTTTGCCAATATGTCGGGGTTCGGAATTACACTATATTGATGAGTTGCACCGACGGTACTGGTCGTAGTGCCTTGCGATCTGTGTTGGAACGACCGATGCGTCGGTGTCCGTTCCCGAAACTATGTAACTTCCGTAATAAAATTATAAATACCCGTGCTCGGGATGCGCTAGAACGATACGATGGCGATCGGCTATGTCCTTATCAATACTGAAATGAAACGGGAGCGGGATGTCTACGACCGGCTCCGCGAGCAGGAACTCATCACCGAGGTGACCGCGCTTTCGGGTGAGTACGATATCATCGCGAAGGTCGAATCGGAAGACCACAACGCGCTGGGCAACTATATCATCAATAATATTCGTAAACTCGACGGCATCAAGCACACCACCACCTTCGCCGCGGGCTATTCTCTCGCATAATACGATCGGATCCCGATCAGCGCCCCATTTTTCTATTGCGGCCGCCCGCGCCGCCTAAACCAATCCCACCGACCTAATCTAATCTAATCTAATCTAATCTAATCCAACCCAACGTCGGAGGGTGATGGTTGGGCCAGTGGAACGAAAACGATAATAACGATCGATGATATCACCTGCGCGCCACCGTATCTGCGAGGGCACTGGCTGGGCGGACACCCTCGTCGAGGATAACGCGCTTCCCACCGGCGGTCGAGCGAGCGATTGCGTTGAGAACGATATGGAATAAGACAAATCTTTTAAGGCGATAGAACCATGACCGAGCGGGATGCGCTCAGCTAGGTCTGCGATCGTTCCCTCACTTTTTCGCAGGCTCTGTCCTCAGTCCCATAGTGTACACGCCGCTGCTATCGAACCGAGTTGATGGATTGCACCTGCGAGAGATCGAGCTGGAGAATTTTAAATCGTTCGGCCATAAGGTCAAGATCCCGCTGCTCGAAGGTTTCACCGCGATCACAGGCCCCAACGGCTGCGGGAAGTCGAACATAGCGGACGCTATCCTCTTCGTGCTCGGCCCGAAGAGTTCGAAAGCGATCCGCGCGGGCAGGCTCACCGATCTCATCTACAACGGCGGCAAAGATAGACGCCCGGCGAAATATTGCAAGGTCACCCTCGTTTTCGATAATACCGACCGCACCATCCCCATCGACGCCGACGAAGTACGCTTCAAACGCTATGTGAAGCTCTCGCAGTCGAACCCGGAGAACTATTACAGCTATTTCTATGTGAACGGCGATTCATCCTCCGCCGGTTCGTTCGACGAGCTCCTCGCCCACGCGCACATCAGCGCGGAAGGGTACAATATCGTCCAGCAGGGCGATGTGCACGGCATCGTCGCCATGGGTAATGTGGACCGGCGCCGCATCCTCGACGACATCGCCGGCATCACGAAGTTCGATCGCGACATCGACCGCGCCAACGAGCGCCGCGAGCGCGTGGAGGAGAATATCGAGCGCATCCAGATACGGATGGACGAGCTGGGTAACCAGCTCGACCAGCTGCGCATCGACCGCGATGTGGCGCTCCAGTATCTCACCTGGCGTGACAAGCTCGAATATGCGAAGGCCGAGCTGGCGTCGAAGAAACGGATCATGATCGAGGAAGAGCTGCGCGCGGTGGGCGAACAGATCGAGGACTATCGCAAAGAACGCAAAACGATCAATGCACGGATCGACGAGCACCACGGAACCATCGGCCGGCTGGACGAGGATATCGCGGCGGTGGAATCGGAGCTGGCCCAGCTGCGCGGGCCGGGTGCAGAAGAGCTCAAGGAGACCATCGACGCATTGCGGCTCGAGAGTTCGCGGTGCAAGGACCGGATCAATACGAGCCATGAAACCATCGGTGAGCTGCAGCGCGAAGCGCTCCGTGCGAACAACGATTTGAAGAAACTGGGCAAGGAACAAACGCGGCTGACACGCGACCATGAGACGGCGTCCAAACGGCTGGAGAAGAAGCGGAATGCGCTCGATGCCACCGAGGAGCGGCTTTCGAAGCTGAACGCCGCATTGGCGGAATCCGATTCGAAAACGGTGGGGCTCCAGCGCGAGATCGCGAAGCTCAAGAAAAAGCGTGAGGTCGCCGAGGATAAGCTGCATGTGGTACGGCTGAGCCAGGACCGGCTGATCGAGCGTGAGAAACAAGCGCGCACTCGTATCGGCCAGCTCGAGGAGCAGCGTGAGACCGCGACATTCGAGATCAAGGATGCGAAGTGGGAGCTAAAGAGCGAGAAAAAGAACGCGCGTGCGGCGAAGAAAGCGCTCGAGCGCGATCAGGAGACATTTTATCGGCAAAAGGCCGAGGAGCGGAAGCTCCGTGATAAGAGCCAGAAGCTGGAATCGAAGATCCATCGTCTCAACCGGAAATACAGTAAGCTCCAGGCGCAGTCGCAGGCGGCGGCGTCGATACGCAAAGGGTATACCCGTGCGGTCGACGCCGTGCTGCAAGCACGGGACCGCGGGAAACTGCCCGGTGTGCTCGGCACCATCGCGGAGCTGGGCGAGGTGGAC
>CAZSUE010000711.1:0-2981 GCA_964609045.1 uncultured archaeon
TCGAGACGCTGGGTCACCTCACGGATCGACGGCTCATCCTCGATCTCGATGACGAGCGATCGGTCCTCGTCGGGGCTAAGGAACATCGTGAGCTGCCGGAGCGGATAGACGATCCTGCGCGAAAAGAGGATCCCGAACGCGATGACGCCGACGATCACCGCGGCGAGGAGGAGGAAGAAGGTCGTGGTCAGCGCGTCGAGGTTCGAATTGATCTGCGCTTCGGTGGTGGCCGCCGGTGCGGTGACTGCCTCTTCGGGCACGACGATGCCGAGGATGAGCCCGGTATTGGCGATGGGTGCGTAGGCGATATAATTCATATTTTGCGTACCGTACTTCACCGCCTCGACACCTATCTGGCGCGCGATCATCGCGTTGAGAACGTTCTGGAACGACGCGTTGTCGTCTTCGAGCGCGGAGACCGGCGTGGTCAGCGGTACGGCGGTCCAGTCGTCGACATTCGCCGTCAGCGCCGGATGCGCGATGGTATCGCCCTCATCGTTGATCAGGAACGCGTGACCATCCCCGTCGAGCGTGATGTCGAGGATATCTTCGTTGAGCGTCTTGCAGAGGATATCGATCCCGATCACCCCGACGAGCCGTCCTTCCGCGCGCACCGCCTTCGATGCGGTGATCATGAGCCCCATCCCACCGGCGTCGATGTACGGCTCCGTCCAGTACACCTCGCCGTCGTGCTGCATTGCGCCTTCGTACCAGCTCCGCTGCTGCGGGTCGTAATCCGGATCGAACGGGCCGGTCCAGGGATAATGCCGGAATACGCCGTCCTCCGTGCCCATATAGATCCAGACCATCTGGTCGTTGGCGTTCAGGATGGGCGAGAAGATATAATCGAGCCGCGAGGTGAGGTTCACCGTCTCCTGCGCCGCTGGTTCGACATCGCGTGTGAAATCGAACACTTCGTCGTGCGGGTCGTCGTACGCGAGGTAACCGGCGGGGTCGACGAACGCATCGGGCGCAAGCTTATACATGGAGACGGCGCGCGAGACCTGACGGCGGGGATAGGTCGCGTCGCTATTTGTGGCGCCGGGTGGAATGCCGGTACCGCCTTTGGCGTGTTTGTTATGATAATAGGATGTCGTCGCGTCGATGGTCGTGGGGTCTTCATAGATCGATCGGGCGAAGTTCGACACCGTGTTCGCCGCCGACTCGATCTGCGCGAACTGGCGCTCCATACGCGTGGATGTATCCACCGCCATGGTCTCCAACGCCGCGAGCTCTTCGGCGCGGAGCGTTTCGGTGGTTCGCTCGACGCTGTCTGCGCCCACATCGTGGATGGTGCCCTCGATGATGAACCCCATCATCACCAGCGGCGTTAGAATGAGCACCATACCGGTGACGAGAAGCTTCTCGCGGAGCCCAAATCGTAACTCGATGGTTCGGCCCAAATCATACTCACCGTTGCTTTCAGCATTAAGATGGGACTTGGGGTTCGGCTTCGGCTTTGACTTCGGCTTCGGGTTTTGGGGTTGGTGCCACCCCGCCCCCTACCACTTTTTTTCATGCCGTGCGATCGAAACAAAACCCGCTTCGCATACCTCGTTGACGGGGGGTGTTCCGCGGTACCGGAAAGGGATGGAATAGCGCCGAGCCAGTGCGGCGTTCTCTCGTCAGTGTCACTAAGGAACGAAGCGCCACGGTCGGCATCACCATCGGCTACGCAACCGTAACCACCGCCCGGTCATCCCTCGAGGACCTGCATGCACTGATATCATTTAAAACCAACTGTTTCGTTCGAAAGGGGGTATGAAGGGGGTATGAAGGGAGTATAATGATGGGGTATGAAGGGAGTATAATGATGGGGTATGAAGGGAGTATAATGATGGGGCAGGAACGGATGCACGAAGGATCCGGTTGGTTGCGCGCCTGGGCGCCTGAGCGGCTGCCGGGCGGGGGCGAGCGGAGCGCGCAGGGCGGAGCGAAAATCATATTATCTAGGACCCAATTATGCGCAATCCAGTCACCATAGCCCCGTAGTGTAGCGGTCTAGCATAAGAGACTCTGGATCTCTTGACACCAGTTCGAATCTGGTCGGGGCTGTCCTTTTTTCTCTTCCCGTTGGTCGTCCGTCGTCATTCTCTATTGCGCCGTTTAGCCCGTTTTTTTCTTTACCATCTTCATTATTGCGCTAGGCACTGCCGATGGCGAGGCGGATGCCGATGGGTTCAACCCAAATATTAAATAGACGCTCACCCGCTTTGCAGCGCGATAGGTGACGCGAAATGGCAAACGACGAGGGCGGCAGGAGCGATTTCATCCGCGATATCATCGACGAAGACCTCGAGACGAACAAATACGAGGGTCGTGTCCACACGCGGTTCCCCCCCGAGCCCAACGGCTATCTCCATATCGGTCACGCCAAATCGATCTGCCTCAATTTCGGTATCGCCGAGGAGTATGACGGGCTCTGCAACCTCCGCTTCGACGATACGAACCCGATGGCGGAAGAAGAGGAGTATGTGAACTCGATCATCGATGATATCCACTGGCTTGGGTTCGATTGGGAGGACCGGCTCTATTTCGGGTCGGACTATTTCCAGCAGATGTACGATTATGCGGTCCAGCTGGTGACGCAAGGCGACGCGTATGTGGACGACCTCAGCGCCGAGCAGATCTCTGCGTACCGCGGTACGCTCACCGAACCGGGGAAGGACAGCCCGTACCGCGACCGATCGGTGGAAGAGAACCTCGACCTCCTCGAAAGGATGCGCGCGGGCGAGTTCGGGGACGGCGAGAAGGTGCTGCGCGCCAAGATCGATATGTCGCATCCGAACATGAACATGCGCGACCCGATCATGTACCGTATCCTCCACGCCTCACATCATCGTACAGGCGACCAGTGGTGCATCTATCCGATGTACGATTGGGCGCACGGGCTCGAGGACTCCATCGAGCGGATCACGCACTCGATCTGTACGCTCGAATTCGAAAACCATCGTCCGCTCTATGACTGGTTCCTCGATAGG
>CAZSUE010000712.1:0-2979 GCA_964609045.1 uncultured archaeon
CGTTGCAGAAGCGCTTTCGGTGTACCATGAGAGGTAGCGGTGCCAGCTCGCGTCACTGGCCTCCGTCGCGTTGGTGCTCCCGAGCACACCATCGTACCCATTGCCGGAGTCGTCCGTCACCAGCTGGGGCGAGGGTGCAGTTTCCGGGTCGCAGTCGAGGTGGTAGAGCGCGGCGGTATCGCCGAGGACCGATGGCGCGACGGTGGCGTTATAGGCCGCCGCGGTCTCCGCCGCGCTATGCGCCGTGGTGGATATTCGGAACTCGTCGATGCGCCCGGCGAACGCGCGCCCGGCGAACGCACGCGCGGGCTCGCCGGCGTCGTACCCGAGGAGGAAGTGGGTCGGGTCGAGCGCCACCGCGGCCCTTGCGGAGCTATTGCCTTCCCGGACGCCGTTGACATAGAGCGCCGTGTGGTCCGCGCCCCATGTCACGGCGACATGGTACCATGCGCCGCCGTGCCACTGGTCGGTGGTGGAGTGTGTTGTGAGCGCGGTCCCGTTCTCGATAGAGAAATTGAGCCGTCCGTCAACGTCGATACCGACCGTCGTCCGGTTTCCGCTGCTACTGTTCGCAAGCTGGATGAGCGTCTGGGCGGTGCTGATATCACGCGCGGGCTGGAACCAGAACTCCCATGTGCCAGCATTGGAACCATGATAACTGCAATCGAGGCTGACGCGGTCGTCGACGCCGTCGAACGCGAGCGCGCCGTTGAACCGCCCCGCGTCGCCGTCACGCCAGTCCGTCGTCCGGGTATCGTTGGAGGTATCGTAGAAGGTGAGGTCGGCGACTGCGTCCCCATCGAGCGGTGCGTCGGTGCCGAGCGTGACCGCGTCGAACGCATCCGCCGCGCGCTGCGTGATGACGGGGGCGCCCGCGTCGGTGCCGACGATGAGTTGCGCGCAGCCATCCGTTTGCGCCACCGCGTTGATCGTCTCGCTCACGAGCGCGGGGGTCGTACTCTCGTTCCAATATGCGACGAGCGTTGGGCTGGCGGTGTCGCACCCCACGAGCGAGACCGCCCCTGCATCGCCGTTACTGGTGGCGACGGTGAACTTGTCGCCGTCTCCCGCCACGGCGATATCCACCGTGCGGTTCGTGGTGCCGCCGAGGATGGCGTGGTCGATCGCTGCGTTCGTATCGCCCACATGCGAATAATGCTCGCTCACCCCGCCAGCCATGTCTCCGCGCCGTTCGTCGATCACCGTCAGCCCACGGTCGGTGGCGAGATAGAGCCGGTTCGAGCGCTGGTCCACAGGATCGGCGTCCGACCCGCCGGGTAATACGCTGAGGGCGGTAGTATTGCCGGTAATTGGGATGAGCCAGCCATTATCCGCGGTGTAGACCCTGTCCGCATCGGCGAGTGTCTCGGTCCCATATCGTATGGCGAGCTCGTCGCGCGCGATGAG
This sequence comes from uncultured archaeon, assembly GCA_964609045.1. Taxonomy (GTDB): domain Archaea; phylum Thermoplasmatota; class Penumbrarchaeia; order CAZSUE01; family CAZSUE01; genus CAZSUE01. The sequence goes on from CAZSUE010000712.1 coordinate 1,408, forward strand.
CATGGCGCGGTGCGGAGCCGAGCTGATATTGGTGGCGGCGATATAGAGCGTCTCGTTGGCCATGGCCACCGCGTTCGTCCGGTAGCTCGCGGAGGGGAGGCTGAGATGGTAGCAGTGCCTACTCGCCTCGTTTATGACGGTGACGCCCTCGTCGGTGGCAACGGCGACATAGCTCCTGCGCCCGATACGGCCTGTGGCGATATCGCGGACATTACGATCGATGATCGCGATGCCGCTCCTTCCCGCCTCGGTCCACGACCCGCCGGCGTTGCGCTCGGCGATGGTCGGCGCCGCGTTCGTTTTATCGTGCTGGTGGGTGGTGATAGTGGTCCGATCGCGGGGAAGGTCGATGGTAAAGAGCGCGCCGGCGTCGTTGTACGCGCTGCCAGCATAGATATTGCCGTTCGTTGCATAGACCGATGTTATGCCGGGATAGATGTGGTTCGTTCCATGGAGGCCGTGAAAACGCATCCAGAGCGTGTGATCGTCGGCGTCGATGATGTCGAGACCCTCCTCAGTGCCGACGATGAGCGCGCGTTCGGGGAACGCGGCCTTGGCGCCGCGCGTCGCCGAAGGCGCCTCCTCGTACCAGCTCGTCGATGCGAGCGCGGGGTCGCTGCGCCATGCACCGACGAGGTAGCCGGTGGTGTTCGACGCGTCGTGAGAGGTGGCATTGGTAGCGTCGTAGCCGCGGACGCAGCCGGTGAAGGTGCCGCTCGCGGCGTCGTAAGCGCTATAATAGATGCGCTCGTCGCCGAGCTGGATGACGCCGCCGGTGAGAGAGACCGCCTCCGCAGGGGGATGATAATCCCCAATATAACCCGGTGCTGGGGTGGTGGCTCCTCCACCCGTTCCATAGTCGAGCCGTATCCTTCCATCGCCGCCATCCCCACCTCGGCCACTACCGCTAGAACCGATGGTCCCTGTGCCACCTTCCGCTCGGACCTCTCCGTCGATAGTGAGGGTGGAAGCCGTAAGGTAAATCGTACCACCCGCTCCACCACCATTCCCTCCATCTTGACTTTCGGCGGGATAGCCGTTGCGACCATTGGAATGGATCTCGCCCGTTATATCCATCGTCCCTGCGCTCATGAATATCACGCCGCCACCGTCACCACTGGGCAGGTCGCTTCCGCCATCGTCGTTGTCGCCTCCACGCCCGCCGGCACCACCCATCGACATGACCGAAAGTTCCGGATCGCCGACTGCGGCCCCACCATATCCAGGAGTGCCAGTTTGTCCATCCGCACCATTGGTCCCAGCTGTACCGTGACCGCCGCCGCCGCCGCCACTGTAATGAATACGACCACCTCCACCCGCATTTGCATTGGCAGAGATGGATTGAGTGCCAAGACCGTTGAGACTCTCACCTTGCCAACCGTGCTGCTCGTCGGGTTGACGGGCATGGCCACGATACCCAAGATTGGATCCCTCGATCCTGCCACCGCTTTCTACTGTGATCGTGCCACTTGCGCGAAGAACGATCACACCACCAGTATACCCGTTCCATGCAGGTGCGGTGATAACCCCTCCGGATGCCACGGTGACATCGGTATAATGGGGTATGCGGAT
>CAZSUE010000713.1:0-2976 GCA_964609045.1 uncultured archaeon
GAACGATACCCTCGAGGTCTGCGAGCCCCTCCATCCGCGCTACCACGATCATGGTGAACGCACGGGTGGGATCGAACCGCTCGTAGGTGATCGGTGTGGGTGTCGCGGGAGGATCCACCGTCGCATCATCGCTCGCGGCACGATCGTCAACGATCCCGAGCATGAACCCGATACGCAGCAGTGCGAGAGGCGAGAGCCAGCCGTTCTCGGCGCAATACTGTTTGACCCGGTGGAGCTGACGAGATGGTAAACGCAACCGTGATCCTGATCGTGAGTGTGATCGTGATCCTGATCGTGAGTGTGATCGTGAAGGCGACTGGCTCACCGTGGCTCACCTCTCTCCTGCTTCTTCGATCGCACCGGTACGATGCGCGAACTCTGCGTGCGCGGTTCGTGGACCAATCGCCATCGAAGGGCGCGGGGTTCTTTTCCAGCCGCATGCCGCAATGGAGGGGTGAGTTCCGGATGCTTCACGAGCAATATCACCTGCGGTGCCAGCGCACCGATGTTCTTGATCAGCTTGTTGCGGTGGACCATGTCGAGGCGGCCGAAAGGGTTGTCGATCACGAGCAGCCCGGGCGCGGTGGACCGTTTCAACGCACCCAGCACCGCGATCTTGATAATATGGCGCTCGCCGGCGGAGAGGGTCTCTCCGTCGATCGATGTACCCTCTCGTCCGTCGATAGAGAACCCGCCGCGCTCCCAGTCGAGCGTGATATGTCCGAATTGGTCGGGTTTGTTCGTCAATTGCGCGAAAAGTGCGCTAGCTGTCTGCTCAACTTGACGGCGATGCGCCTCGAGGGCGCGATCCATGGTCCGTTCACAGGCATGGCGCGCCGCGACGGCACGCTGGATGGTGCGCCGGAGCGACGCCGTCGCGTCCCGATGCCGCATCTCCGCATCGCTCCGTTCCTCTTCCAACCGCGCGATATAGCGCTCTGCTGCATACTGCTCGCGGGCGAGCGTATCGGCGCGCTCCTTGCGCACTTCGCCCGCGCGCACGAGAGCGTCGACCCGCTGGTTGGCCGCCTCGAGCTGTGGTGTGAGATCGAGATCGGTCGCATCGTCCCCAACGGCCGGCTCGAGCACACCGTTCGCATGTAATGCACGTCGCACCGAGGCACGCTGCGTTTCGAGTTTCTTTTCCCGCGCGCGCAATGTCGAGCGGTGCGTTGCGAGCCGCTGGCTCAGCTCGGCGATGCGTTCCCGTTGCTCCTCCAGATAGGCGCGGTCGGGGAGCGCTTCCAGCGCGTTGGCCACCTCGCCCTCGCCACCTGCAAAGGACGGCGTATGCGCCCGCTCAAGCGCGCGCTCTTCCGCTTCGAGGTCGTGGAGGAGATCGAGGATCTTGACCCGGCCGTAATGCGACTGTGAAAGCGGCGATCCACAGATACAGCTTTTTGCATCCAATATGGCGCGGAGAAGGTCCTCTTGCGCTTGGAGCCGCCCTTGTTTGAGCCTTCGTTCCACTTTTTGGTCCCGACGACGCTTCAGCGTAGCGGCACCATCGAGAAGCGCGCTGCGGAGGAGCTGGTAGGGATACTGCTCGAGGTAGCGCCGTTGGCGTTTGGCGAGCTGCCGTTTTCTCGACGCCAGCTTGCGATTTGCCCGTTCCAGTCGTTCTGCAACGGCATTGAGCGAGCGCAGCCGGTGGAGGTGTGCACGATCGCGTTTTGCCTCGTTCAACCGTTTCTCGGTGCGCTTGAGCTGTGCCGTCATCTCCCGCATGCGCTCGGTGATCGAGCTCAGTTTGTGTTTGTGTTTTTGGATCCGTGCAAGGATATGCTCCACCTCAGCGCCGCTCTCGAGATGTGCGAGCCGTTGTCGATAGCCATAGACGATCCGATCCAGATCGTCCACGGCGCGTTGGACGAGCGGAAGGCCGAGGAGCTGGTCCACCGTCTCGCGGTCGCGGATATAGGAGAATCCACCGGTCTCTCCGTCAAAAAGGTAACAGCCGGCCACCGCAGCGGGCAGCCGGTGCTCGATAACGGCACCGATCGGGTCATCTTCGCCCACCACCGGGCTCCCATCGAGCCAGGCGCGCTGGGTCTCGGTGGCACCGTCGGGATGTGCATCGAGATCGAGATCGAGATCGAGATCCAGCTCTACCTCCAGCCGCCGTTCCAGTGCGCATTCACGCCCTTCGTGCTCGAACACCACTCGCACCCAGCAATGGCGTTCACCCTCGTTAAGCGCATGACGGTTGATCACCGCACGGGCGTACTGGTATTGGTCGCCTGTGGCAGCGTTCCGACACCATAGACGCCCGTAGAGCACGAACGAGAGCGCATCGAGGAGCGTGGTCTTACCAAAGCCGTTCTTCCCTTCGATAATGGTTAATATGTTCGGTCTATCCCCACAGTTTGCCGGGTTCGGCCGCTTCGCGCCACCGAGCCGCAGCTCCTGGCGGCCGTAGAAGATCTTGAAATGCTCCATGGAAAGCGAGCGGAGATACATGCGGCGGACATTCCCGAGGTCGTTGACGGTCGATGGTTGGCGGTGGAGGGTCGATGATCGATGGTCCATGGTCCATAGTCGATGGTTGACGGTTGACGGTTGACGGTTCACGAGGCGGTGGCGTGCGGTGGATGAGGGATAAGGGATGAAGTGTGGGGCGGGATCGGTCATTTGTCTCCTTGGGCAGTATGGATGCTCCCCGTTACTCCTTCGACGGTGTGCCATCCTCCTCCAGTGCTGCACGGAGCGCTGCAAGACGCCGGGGCGCCGGGTCATCACGGGCCTCGATATCGAGAACTTTCAATAGGAGGGCGGGGTCCAGTCCCGCCGCACGAGCCGCCTCCTCGATGATGGACATATCGACCCGCTGGTTCGGTCTCACGCTGTTCATGCACCCCCGGTATGTGCAGCGTGCTATACGAATGTTTTCGCTGGGATGTGAACGTGGTATCGTATGGTATGGTATAGCATGGTATGGTATGGTATGGTATGGTATGGTGTGGTACGGTATGGTGG
>CAZSUE010000714.1:0-2967 GCA_964609045.1 uncultured archaeon
ATTCATGCCAGGCTGTGCCCACCCCCGAATTGGCTGGCTTAGCGATCCAGCGTCACGGTGATCACCATCAACACCAACGCCACCAACGCCACCGCGTTCCTCAACGCGCTCCTCGTTAACGCGACCGACGATATCGTCGCCGCCGGGATCGACATCACCGGCACCGACCTCGCCGACGCAGGGCTGCCGCCCGAGATCGACGAGATCGCCGCACCGCTCGCCATGTCGCTCCAGGGCGGGACACGATCGCGTACGCGAAGCTGGCTCGATACTGTCGTCACCATGGTCGTCGACGGCGTCACCCAGGTATACAATTTCGTTTCAGATGTCGTCAACCAGCTCACCCAGATGCTCGCCGATCTCGCCAACGAGATCCTGAACACCATCTGGGCAGGCGTCACCTGGATCGCAAACGGGCTCGCCACCGCGGCCGAGGCGGTGGTCGACGCGGTCGCCGCGGCGGTGAACTGGGTGATAGATTGGGTGAACACGAAGATAGTCCCATCATTAAGTGCAGCATTGAATCCTATACTGGAACAAATGGAAGGGTATGTAGAAGACATCGGAAGTGCATTATTAGAGTATCTATTGGACGAAAATGAATCGGAAGGTAGTGGTAATTCCGAAGATGTCTTCTCCGCTATTTTCGAGAACCAAATAATGACAATATTTGGAACAGCGTTGGATATAATCAACATTCTGATGCTGATTGTCATGCCATATGTTGCGATAATAGCCTGGGTTATTGGGATTGTCAGTACTACTATAATCAATCTCCTGGGTACAACGAGGGAAAGTGCTGGTCCAATGATAAATAAAGAATTAGGAGTGTACCAAATCTTATGTAACATTTTCGATTTAAATACAAGAAGGAGCATTCAGAAAACAAGAAGCGAACCTGAGAATTGGCTTAATGATATAGGTACAGTCGTAGCCCTAGCGGGGGTAGTCTTGACTGGATTCGTGGCAAAATCAATGAAAATATTAAGATTCAAATCTTTAGAAATAGCCACAGTAATAGTCGCTTTTTTATCTCTTATACTGTGTATTTGTGGTGATTCCCTTTTCGTAGAAATTCTTGGTTTGGGATGTGGGGTCGCTTCGTTAATCATTGGGGTTAAAGCAGCTGTAAATGGAATGCAACCGTTGGACTGGATTGGAGATGCATTGGCGGTCGCCGCAACAGCTATTGCGATTGATGACTGCATTATTCGGTAGGTGGGAGAATCAAGGAAAATAATAACATCTCCCGTTCACATTCTTCAGTCATATACAGATTAAATTTAAAAAAGAAAAGGATATCTGGTGGAATAATAGGGATTGGCTGGTTACTCCTAAGCGTCTTCTTCCTATGGTTGGGTTTTTATGGAACGCGCTCTTTACTTATAGGAGATATCGTTCACTACCTTGCGATTGTTGCATCTATATCAGCTGTATATATTGGGCTGAGGATGGTATCTGTTATATATACGCCAGACCTGATCATCTACAATAAGGGAGTCGTATATCCGAAAGAAGAATGGTTAGATATCTTCCGAACACATGACTATTTTATCCCCTTCTCAGAGATCCAAAGCATCGATATCTATACGACACGTGGTGGGGTTAGATCGTTAGACATCAAACTCGATACCAAAACCCATACGATCACGAATAAAGATTTCGTCGATGTGGACGAGATCTACGAGGTGCTTCATCGCGCGTTCGAGGAGTATCAAACCAAAGAAGTCATGGACAAATAAGTGGCAACTAAGGGATCATACGAATGGAGCATTGTCTAGCTTGGCCAGTGATGACGGAATGAGTAACAACACCAACGCCACCAACGCCACCAACGCCACCGCGTTCCTCAACGCGCTCATCGTCAACGCGACCGACGATATCGTCGCCGCCGGCATCGACATCATAGAAAACGAAAGGATCTGATCTCTATTTCGCGACGTGCGGTTCAAATGGGGGTTTGAGCATTCCAAAGGATGCGGTTTGCTTGGCTTGGCTTGACCTGACCCTTTAATCATTTGATACCATATTTTGTCCGGATCTGTTCCAACTCGCGCTCTTCGATCTCAGGATCGGAATATCGTTCACTCATCCGATCACGGATCTCGCGCATCATTTGGACCGAATCAAACTGTTTCGTCATCCACGACCTCCCTCGGCGTTCGAATCTCAAGCGTGTGGTACCCATGTTTCATATTGACAGCATTGTAACAACGAATCCTGCGGAGATTCACGATGTGACGAAAGTTCCAGCTTACCATGACATCAAGAGTACGGGTCGTTGCCAATGCAATATGTTGAGCGTCCACTTTATGTCGATCGGAAATTGCACCTTCCTCGATATATTTCAATGCCAACGCTTTAGCATCGTCATCCAAAGCAATGTATTCTTTATATTCTTCTGGAATGTCGCGTAGGATCGCTCGAACCCGTCTGGGAGCCTCTTCGAGTTCCTGAAGCGTCAAATCCGAAAGAACGAGGATCATCCGTCCATCTTTGAAATCGGCTATCAATCGCCGCGACCATGCTTCGAATTCATCGTCGAAAACACCGCCAATGACTGATGTATCGGCATATACTCGCAATTTCATCGATGACCTCCATAATTTATATTGCACTCAGACATATAAGAATATTCAATGGTAATGCCTCAAAAATAGGTGGGCAACCGGGTGATCGATGAAGCATTCTTCAAACGAACATGAAATGAATTGAAATATCCCTGACCCCTTCCTCAAAGAAACCGACGATATCGTCGCTTCATAAGGCGCGGAGCACCCGACCCCTGTTTCAAGCACAGATTTCCTTAGATCGATAAACGTGACCCAATATCTGTGAACATCTGGGCCATCTGTGGTTAACCTTCTTATACTACTTTGAGATCAGCATCTAACTGTAAATATTCATGCAAAGCTGTGCCCACCCCCGAATTGGCTGGCTTAGCGATCCAGCGTCACGGTGATCACC